>NZ_JAQGJT010000214.1 GCF_028290495.1 Tardiphaga sp. | reverse complement strand
CGCGATTCCGACCGGCGCGTCGATTACCTGTGCGAACTGAAGATCGACGGTCTGGCCATCAACCTTCGCTACGAGAACGGCGTCCTCGTGAGCGCGGCGACCCGTGGCGACGGTGTCGTCGGCGAAGATGTCACCGACAATATCGCGTACGTCAAGAGCATCCCGATGACGCTTGCGGGCTCCGATCATCCACCGCTCGTCGAGGTGCGGGGCGAGGTCTATTTCGAGGTTGAGACGTTTCGGAAGCTGAACGCCGAGCAGGCCGCCGAAGGCGAGCGCATCTTTGCGAACCCGCGGAACGCAGCATCCGGGAGTCTGCGGCAGGTGCGCGAGGGCAAGAGCGCGGCGGGCATCATCCGGATGGATCGGAGGCTCGACCGCCTCAGCATGCTGGTGCACGGGATCGGCGCCTGGGCACATCCGCCGGTCGACAGCCAGTCGAGGACGTATGACCTCCTGAAGGCGTGGGGGCTGCCGACGAGCACGCACTATCGCGTTGTGCCCAGCAAGGAGGAGGCGGCCGAGTTCATCCAGTACTACGGCGAGCACCGCGACAGTGTGGAACACGAGATTGACGGCATCGTCATCAAGGTCGATGAGCTGGCATTGCATGAAGAACTCGGCGCAACCAGCCGTGCGCCGCGCTGGGCGATCGCGTACAAGTACCCGCCGGAACAGGTCAATACCAAGCTGCTCGACATCGTGGTGAGCGTCGGCCGCACCGGTCGCGCGACGCCCTTCGCTGTTATGGAGCCCGTGCGCGTTGCCGGCTCCACGGTGCGCCAGGCGACTCTCCACAATCAGGATGTAGTCAAGGCCAAGGGCGTTCTCATCGGCGACACTGTGGTGCTCCGCAAGGCCGGGGATGTCATCCCGGAGGTTCTCGGCCCGGTTGTCGAGCTGCGCGACGGCACCGAGCGCGAGTTCGTGATGCCGACCAACTGTCCCGAGTGCGCCACTCCGCTGGCGCCGGCCAAGGAGGGCGATGTCGACCTGCGCTGTCCGAACGCGTTCAGTTGTCCGGCGCAGGTGCGCGGGCGCGTCGAGCACGTTGGTAGCCGCGGTGCCCTCGACATCGAGGTGCTCGGTGAGGTGACGGCTGCTGCGCTGACCCAACCTTACGAGCCCGCGGAACCACCGCTGCACAACGAGGCCGGCTTGTTCGACCTCACTCTGGAGCGTATTTTCCCGGTCGCCGTCATCGTGCGCGACAACGAGACTGGCATGCAGAAGCTCGACGAGCGCGGCGAACTCAATCGAGAGACACCCTTCAAACGCAAGCGCCAAAAGAAGGACGGGCCGTTCGATGCCGAGGCTTCGACCTTCGCCGGTGACGAAGACTTCGTGCCCTCGACGAATGCGACCAACCTCATCGCCAATCTCGAGAAGGCAAAGACCAGCCCGCTGTGGCGAATCCTGGTCGCCCTGAGCATCAGGCACGTCGGGCCTGTTGCCGCGCGCGCACTGGCCGACTATTTCGGGTCGATTGACGCCATCCGCCTGGCGACACGTGAAGAACTCGCGGCCGTCGAAGGCGTCGGTGGCATCATCGCCGACGCCCTCATCGACTGGTTTGCCGTCGACTGGCATCAGGACGTCATCACTCGGTGGGCGGATGCCGGGGTGCAGTTCGCGACTCCCGGTCACCCCGGTCCCGGCGCGGCCGGTGGCAGCGAGGGGCCACTCGCCGGCCTGACAGTTGTGGCGACCGGCAGCCTCGAAGGGTTCAGCCGCGAGGGCGCGATCGAGGCGATTATTGCGGCCGGGGGCAAGGCGGCGTCCAGCGTGAGCAAGAAGACCGACTTCGTTGCTGCTGGTCCCGGAGCCGGGTCGAAGCTGGGCAAGGCAGAGGCCCTCGGCCTGCGAATTATTGACGCAGAACAGTTCGCCCGACTGCTGGAGGGTGGCCCCGCGGCGCTCGACGAGTAGTTGGTCGACCTGGCGCTGGGCGGCCGTGAGGTCGCTGCCAAGCGGAGAGCGGCGCAGTCGCCGTCGCTCGCGGAGGGTGCGGCTACCGAATCTCGGTGCGCCTGAGAGCGCTCACGTTTCGTTACAGGGAGTTAACATCGTGACCCCCAAACGGGCGCGTCTACCCCCTATTATTGGCACTGCACAACCTTTCATTCGCTGGGGGCGGCTGGAAAATTGTGTGAACGAGGGGACTGAACCCGAATTGCTGTATGACGTCGCAGCGCTTCTGATCACCTCGGCGGCACTGGGACACGCGGTCGAGGCGTCGAGCGCGCCCGCGGCCAGCTCGATCAGTCAGGTGGTCGACATCCCGTTTCTTGGAATTAATGCTGGACCGAGCGCGATTGTCATTGATCCGGCTGCCGTGAGTCACCCGGTTTCCATCTCCACTTTCGAGGTCCCTCAGGCGCCCGCCGCCAACCTCGGATCGCTCACGGGCATTTCCCTGCTCCGCGCACTTTCTGCCCTGCCCGCCGGGCAAACCGCTGCATATGTTTCGTCGCATCCCGCCGTTGTGTCTCAACTGCTCGCGCATCCGCCGGCCGCGGTTGAGGTCGCGGACTGGTGGGGCGCGCTCGCGGCCTCCGAGCGGGCTACGCTGGCGGCGTCCAGCCCTCGGTTGGTCGGCAATCTCGACGGTGTCCCGGTTTCGGTGCGCGACAGTGCGAACCGCAATTGGGTCGCGGAGTCGATTGCTTCCATGCACGCGGCCGTCGCGAGGGTCGGCGCTCGGGCGGTGAACCAGAACGACCAGCACGCGCTGCACATGCTGCAGCAGGTCGAGGGCGTGCTTGCGTCGGGCAAGAATGGCCCGCCGCGGTCGCTGCTGTCAGTCGACTCGGGCGGAGCAGGCAAGGCCGCTGTCGTGATCGGCAACCTCCAGACCGCTGACTACGTCACGTACATGGTGCCCGGCATGTTCTTCACCGTGGACGGCCAGGTCGGTGACTGGACCGGTGACGCGCTGGATCTCTACGACCAGCAAACCGCGTGGTTGAAACGGCTCGCTGCCGTCGACCCGGCTGACTCCGGCAAGACGGTCGCGGTCGTCGCGTGGATGGGCTACCAGACGCCCGACCTGACGAACATCGGCTCGCTCGACTTCGCTTACAAGGGTCGGGATGCCCTGGCCAGCCTGATCGAGGGAGAGCAGGCACTGCGCGCTACCGACGAGCCCTACACGACCATCGTTGCGCACAGCTATGGTTCAACCGCAGCGCTCATGGCGCTCACGGAATACAACTTCTCGGTTGATGCCCTCGTGCTCGTGGGGTCGCCGGGCAGTGCTGCGCAGTCGGTGCACGACCTGCACGTGCGCAACGCCAACGTCTTCGTCGGTTCGGCTCCGTGGGATCCTGTGCCCGCAAGCGCGTGGTTCGGCAGCGATCCCGCGGCTCCCAGCTACGGCGCAAAGACCATGGCCGTTGGCGGTGCGGTCGACGCGATCACCGGCAAGTCGCTCGGCGCGTCGATCGGCCACAATAATTACTTCTCGGCCGGATCGGAATCGGTCCGCAACATGGCACTCGTTGGCATCGATCACGGCGAGCTGGTTATGAGCGCCACGCCTGCTGACGCACAGAAGACGCTGGCGCTCGGCTAGTTTCCGCTGGTTGCCTTACTGGATGGCGCTGCCGGCAGCATCCACGAAGCCGAGCGCGATGCCTTCCC
>NZ_JAQGJT010000212.1 GCF_028290495.1 Tardiphaga sp. | reverse complement strand
TCGTGAACGGCACGTCGAGGATGCGGGCGAGCGTCTGCGCGAGCAGCGTCTTGCCCGAACCGGTCGGTCCGATCAGCAGGATGTTCGACTTCGCCAGTTCGACGTCGTTGTGCTTGGTCTGGTGGTTAAGGCGCTTGTAGTGGTTATGCACCGCGACCGAGAGGACCTTCTTAGCATGGCTCTGACCGATGACGTAATCGTCGAGAACCTTGCAGATTTCCTTCGGCGTCGGAATTCCGTCGCGCGACTTGACCAGCGAGGATTTGTTTTCCTCGCGAATGATGTCCATGCAGAGCTCGACGCACTCGTCGCAGATGAAGACGGTAGGACCCGCGATCAATTTGCGAACTTCGTGCTGGCTCTTGCCGCAGAACGAGCAATACAGCGTGTTCTTGGAGTCGCTGGTACCGACCTTACTCATTATCTTCTCCGTCCGCCGTTCGATCTTGTTCGTTCGGTCGCCCTGTTACGGCACTCATCCGTAGATAGAGCAAAATCCGTACCAAAAAAGACCCCATTGCAGAATGCCGCACGAATCACGGCTAACTCGAATCTTCCCGCGATACTAACCTCGATCCGCATCAGCGAACCATGCTGCCAGCCGTTGATCAAGAATTCGCTAACCGGCGCGGCCGGTGAGGCCGTGACAATAGCGTGATTTGCGGCGTTTGCGCGAACAGACTGTGAATTCAGCCCGCCGTTGCGCGAATACCACCACCGCGATGAGCACGAACGTGGAACGCGCTTCGAAGCCCGTCGGCACCCATTACCGATCTTGCCGGCGATGGTCCTGATCTCGGTTAGGTCAGAACAGGCGGCGCGCGGGCGCCGTCTGTTCTGGTGGAGAAAAACGTGAACTACGGCGCTTTCGCCGTGGATTCTTCGGCGCGCTTGTCGATCACCTTGTCGATGATGCCGAAGTCCTTCGCCATGTCGGCGGTGAGGAACTTGTCGCGCTCCAGCGCTTCCTCGATCGCAGAATAGGCCTGGCCGGTGTGCTTAACGTAGATCTCGTTAAGCCGCTTCTTCAGGTTCAGGATTTCCTGGGCATGCAGCATGATGTCAGTCGCCTGGCCCTGGAAGCCACCGGACGGCTGGTGCACCATGATGCGCGAGTTCGGCAGCGAGAAGCGCATGTCCTTGTGACCGGCGCAGAGCAGCAGCGAGCCCATCGAAGCCGCCTGCCCGACGCACAGCGTCGATACCGGCGGGCGGATGAACTGCATCGTGTCGTAGATCGCCAGACCCGACGTCACCACGCCACCGGGCGAGTTGATGTACATCGAGATTTCCTTCTTCGGATTCTCGGCTTCGAGAAACAGAAGCTGAGCGACGGTCAACGTCGACATGCCATCCTCGACCGGACCGGTCACGAAGATGATGCGCTCTTTCAGCAGACGCGAGAAAATGTCGTAGGCCCGTTCGCCGCGGGTGGTCTGTTCGACCACCATCGGCACCAGATTCATGTAGGTTTCCACCGGATCGCGCATTGATCACCCAAGGTTGGCGGCGGCGAGCGTCCATCGGCAAGACTGGAACCGGTTACGGTTTGCCGGGATAGGACGAACGTCCCGTGATGCAGGAATAACTATCAGAGCCCACAGATATGGGCCAATCGGGCGGCGACAAGACCACTGGCCGTCGATGCCCGCAGGCAACAGTTCAAGCCGATTCGCGCGGCTACGGCAAAGCGATGCAGGGGGTCCATCGCCGGTATCGGGACGTATCGTTAACGCCGACCGCGAGTCGCGGCCGGCGTCTGAGCGATGGATCAGGCTGCGGACTTGTCCGCATCCTCGTCCTTGTAGAGCTCTTCACGGGTGACCTTCTTCTCGGACACGTTCGCGAGCTCAAGGATGTAATCGACCACCTTGTCCTCGTAGATCGGTGCACGAAGCTGGGCCAATGCATTGGCATTGTTACGGTAATAGTCCCAGACTTCCTTCTCGCGGCCCGGCATCGAGCGGGCGCGCTCGATCACTGCGCGGCTGACTTCGTCGTCAGTCACGGTGATCTTGTTCTTCTCGCCGATCTCCGACAGCACGAGGCCGAGGCGCACGCGGCGGTCAGCAATCTTGCGGTATTCTTCCATCGCGGCTTCTTCGGTGGTGTTCTCGTCGGCGAAGGTCTTGCCCGAGGATTCCATCTCCTGCTTGATGGAATTCCACATCAGCTTGAACTCTTCCTCGATCAGCGACGGCGGCGCGCCGAACTGATGGGTCTCGTCCAGACGATCGAGCAACACGCGCTTGACGCGCTGGCGGGTCGCACCGGCGTATTCGGCGGTCAGGCGCTCCTTGGCAGCTTCCTTGAGCTTGTCGAGCGATTCCAGACCCAGCGTCTTGGCGAACTCGTCGTCGATCACGGTGTCGACGCCGGATTCGATCTTGGTCGCGGTGGTCTCGAACTCGGCCGGCTTGCCGGCCAGCATCTCGCTGGCATAGTTCTTCGGGAATTCGACCTTCAGGGTGCGGGTCTCGCCGGTGCCGATACCGATCAGCTGCTCCTCGAAGCCCGGGATGAAGGTGTTGGAGCCGATCAGGACCTGGATGTCCTCGCCGGTGCCGCCGTCGAATGCGACGCCATCGATGGTGCCCTTGAAGCTGACGGTGACACGGTCGCCGGAGGCGGCCTTCTCGCCATCGGCCTTGGCGACGAACGCACGGTTCTGGTCGGCGACGCGCTTGATGGCTTCGTCGACGTCGGAGTCGGCGACATCAGCGACCGGCTTCTCGACCGAAAAGCTCTTGAAGTCGGCCAGTTCGATGGCGGGAACGACTTCGATCGCGACAGTGTAATTGAGGTCCGACTTGCCGGACAGGATGTCTTCGACTTCCTTCTGCTCGGTCGGCATCGTCACCTTGGGCTCGGTGGCGAGGCGGAAGCCGCGCTCGGTGAAGATCTGCGAATTGGTGTCGCGGATCAATTCCTCGACGGTTTCGGCGGCGACCGAGCGGCCATACAGGCGCTTCAGGTGGCCCATCGGGACCTTGCCGGGGCGGAAGCCGTTGAGCTTGACCTTGCCCTTCATGTCATCGAGGCGCGCATCGACCTTGGCTTCGATGTCGGCGGCCGGAACGTTGACCTGGAATTCGCGCTTCAGTCCGTCGGAGACGGTTTCATTCA
>NZ_JAQGJT010000016.1 GCF_028290495.1 Tardiphaga sp. | reverse complement strand
TTCAACGTATGGGATCGCATCGAGGAGAATGTATTTGCGGATGATGTGACGAATGCTCTCGCAAAGATTTTCCCGAACGATCCGCCGCGCTTTCTGGCACGCACGCCGCACGGCTACCACGATACGGCACTGATCCGTAGCGAGCTGGAGGGCGCAGGTTTCTCCCGTGTGGTGATCGAGACGAGAGCCGAACAAAGCCGTGCATCCTCACCGCGTCTTCCGGCCGTTGCTTATTGTCAGGGAACTCTTCTTCGCAACGAAATCGAGGCCAGAGACGCGGGAAAACTGGAAGCTGCAACCGACTACGCCGCATCCGCGATTGCAGACAGACATGGCGACGGTGCGGTTGCTGCCAAAATTCAGGCACACGTCATCGTGGCCGTGGTCTAGGTGTTGGAATATCCTGTTCCGGCACTTCGCGACATTCCGCTGCTACACAGCAATTGCGTGGCTTTCGGAATGAAGCGGACATAAGCCAAATTCATGAGTACGCGCCCTAGATCGGCACAGATTACGCTCTCGCCCCCACGACTCGCAATGACGGCTGAGAGACCGGGAACTGTGTCGATGGACCTTACTTTTCCATCGCCACAATGATCGCAGCCAACGCTGCGTCCGCCTTGCTGCCATCCGGACCGCCGGCCTGCGCCATGTCGGGCTTGCCGCCGCCGCCCTTGCCGCCGAGCACTTCGGCGGCCTTGCGCACCAGATCGACGGCCGAGAAGCGCGCCACCAGATCCGGCGTCACGCCGACCACAACGCTGGCCTTGCCGTCCTCGCTGGTCGCGATCAACGCCACCACGCCGGAGACGAGTTCCTTCTTGCCCTGATCGACGAGGCTCTTGAGATCCTTGATCTCGATGCCTTCCACCGCGCGCGCCATCAATTTCACGCCCGCGACTTCGCGCACGCCGACCGGGCCGGCCGCAGCGGCTCCCGCAGCAGCACCGCCGCCCATCGCCAAACGCTTGCGCGCCTCGGACAGTTCGCGCTCAAGCTTCTTGCGCTCGTCCATCAATGCGGCGATGCGCGCCGGCATGTCGTCGATCGTGGTGCGCAATTCATTGGCTGCGGTCTTCGCCAGCAGCATCGTCTCATTGGCATGACGCCGGGCGTGATTACCGGTCAGCGCTTCGATACGGCGCACGCCGGAGGACACTGCGCTCTCGCCGGTGACCGAGATCAGGCCGATGTCGCCGGTGCGGCGCACATGGGTGCCACCGCACAGTTCGACCGACCAGCCGAGCGCATTGCTGCCGTGCTCCCGGGCGGTCTTGCCCATCGACACGACGCGAACCTCGTCGCCGTACTTCTCGCCGAACAGCGCACGTGCGCCGGCATCGCGAGCTTCATCGACGCCCATCAATCGCGTGGTGACTTCGTCGTTTTCCAGCACGACGTCGTTGGCGATGTCCTCGATGCGGCGCAGTTCTTCTGCCGTGATCGGCTTCTGATGCACGAAGTCGAAGCGCAGGCGATCGGGCGCCACCAATGAGCCGCGCTGCGCGATGTGATCGCCGAGCACCTGGCGCAGCGCCTCGTGCAGCAGATGGGTCGCGGAGTGATGCGCGCGGATCGACGAGCGCCGGCCGTGATCGACATTGAGCGCCATCGCTGCGCCGAGCTTCAACGTGCCCTGCTCGACCGTGCCGATATGCACGAACAGGTCGCCGGCGCGCTTCTGGGTGTCGGTCACCTTGAACACGACGCCGTCGCCGGAGATCACGCCGAGATCACCGACCTGGCCGCCGGACTCCGCATAGAACGGCGTCTGGTTGAAAACGATCGCGCCAGTTTCGCCGGCGTTCAGCACGGCGACCTCCGCGCCGTCCTTGACCAGCGCGCCGACCACGCCTTCAACGGTCTCGGTCTCGTAGCCCAGAAATTCCGTCGCACCGAGCTTTTCGCGCAGGCCGAACCAGACATTCTCCGTCGCGGTGTCGCCCGAGCCCGACCATGCCGCGCGCGCCTTGGCCTTCTGCTTTTCCATCGCATCGGTGAAGGATGCGATATCCACCGAGATGCCACGGTTACGCAGGGCGTCCTGGGTGAGATCGAGCGGGAATCCGTAGGTGTCGTACAGCGTGAAAGCTGTCTCGCCATCGAACATGTCGCCCTGCTTCAGCGTGGCGCTCTTGTCGTCAAGAATGCCGAGGCCGCGGTCCAGCGTCTTGCGGAAGCGCGTCTCTTCGAGACGCAGCGTTTCCTCGATGGTCTTTTCCGCGCGCACCAGTTCGGGATAGGCTTGGCCCATCTCGCGCACCAGCGCCCACACCAGCCGCCACATCAGCGGCTCCTTGGCGCCGAGCAACTGACCGTGGCGCATCGCGCGGCGCATGATCCGGCGCAGCACGTAGCCGCGGCCTTCATTCGACGGCAGCACGCCGTCGGCAATCAGGAACGATGACGCGCGCAGATGGTCGGCGATGACGCGTAACGAGGCCTTCATCGGGCCCTGCGGATCGGCGCCGGTAAGGTCTGCGATGGCGCGGATCAGCGCGACAAACAGGTCGATGTCGTAATTGTCGTGCTTGCCCTGCAGCACGGCGGCGATGCGCTCCAGCCCCATGCCGGTGTCGATCGACGGCTTCGGCAGCGTGATACGGTTGCCCGGCGCGAGCTGGTCGAACTGCATGAAAACGAGATTCCAGATCTCGATGAAGCGGTCGCCGTCTTCATCGGGCGAACCGGGAGGGCCGCCGGGAATCTTGTCGCCGTGGTCGAAGAAGATTTCCGAACACGGACCACACGGGCCGGTGTCGCCCATCTGCCAGAAATTGTCGGAGGTCGGGATCCGGATGATCCTGGAATCCGGCAGGCCGATTTTCTTCCACAGCGCGAACGCTTCGTCGTCCTCGGAATACACCGTGACCAGCAGGCGGTCCTTGGGGAGAGCGTATTCCTTGGTAATCAGGTTCCACGCCAGCTCGATGGCGCGTTCCTTGAAGTAGTCGCCGAACGAGAAGTTTCCGAGCATCTCGAAGAAGGTGTGATGGCGCGCGGTGTAGCCGACATTATCGAGGTCGTTGTGCTTACCGCCTGCGCGCACGCATTTCTGCGAGGTGGTGGCGCGCTGGTAGGGCCGCTTCTCAACACCGGTAAAGACGTTCTTGAACTGCACCATGCCGGCATTGGTGAACATCAGCGTCGGATCGTTGCGCGGCACCAAAGGCGACGACGAAACGATCTCGTGGCCGTTGGCCGCGAAGTAATCCAGAAATGCCGACCTGATCTCGTTGACGCCGCTCATATCAATCCCAATCGCACTCAAATCGTCCAAACCGTGTTCCTGGACGTCATTTCCCAGCCGAACGCTTTTAGACAAGGGGGATGGCGCTGTCCAGAAACGCGGCAGGCCATTCAGTTAGGCGGATCATGGGCTTGCCGCACGAGCACAGCGCCGTGGACGAATACTGCGGCTGCGTTGACAGCGGCGGGGCCGGCGTGGTTTTCTCCGCCCGTTAAGTCACGTCGGGAGAGATCGGCCAGGTTCTTTGATGAACGAGGCCGGCGCCGAAGGAGCAACCGCCCCGGAAACTCTCAGGCAAACGGACCGTGTGACTGGTTACATCTGGAAAGAGCCGCGCCGAGCCCGAACGGGCCGGGGCGACCGCCGACGGGATAATACTCTCAGGCACAGCGACAGATGGGGCTTCAGGTTTGTCGGGATGGTCCCGGGAAACCGCGAGGACCCGTCCGCATGCTCGATCGCGATACTGCTCCCAAGCTTCTGAAGACCCCCCTGCACGCGCTTCACCTCGCCCGGGGCGGCAAGATGGTGCCGTTCGCCGGCTACGACATGCCCGTGCAATACGCCACCGGCGTGCTCAAGGAGCATATCCAGACCCGCACCGGGGCCGGCCTGTTCGACGTCTCGCATATGGGCCAGATCGTGCTGCGCGCGAAGTCCGGCAAAATCGAGGACGCCGCTCTGGCGCTGGAGCGACTGGTGCCGCAGGACATCCTGTCGCTGCCGCCGGGCCGCCAGCGCTATGCCCAGTTCACCAATGAGGCAGGCGGCATTCTCGACGATCTGATGGTCGCGAATTTCGGCGACCACCTGTTTCTGGTGGTGAATGCCGCCTGCAAGATCGAGGACGAGGCACATCTGCGCGCCCACCTGTCCGAAGACTGCATCATCGAAAGTCTGCCGGACCGCGCTTTGATCGCGCTGCAGGGGCCGAAGGCCGCCGAGATCCTGGCAGCGTTCTGCCCGGAGGCCCCCTTGATGCGCTTCATGGATGCCGGACCGCAGCAAGTGAACGGCATCGCCTGCTTCGTGTCGCGCTCCGGCTACACCGGCGAGGACGGTTACGAGATCTCCGTGCCCTCCAATCAGGCCGAGGCCTTGGCGACCGCGCTGTTCGATGCCGGCGTCTGGCCGATCGGTCTTGGCGCCCGCGACAGCCTGCGGCTCGAAGCCGGGCTGTGTCTCTATGGCCATGACATCGACACCGCGACCACGCCGGTCGAAGCCGGGCTGAACTGGTCAATCCAGAAGAGCCGGCGCACCGACGGTGCCCGCGCCGGGGGCTTTCCCGGCGCTGATGCGATTCTCGCGCAATTCGCCAATGGCGCGCCGCGCAAGCGGATCGGGCTGCAGCCGGAAGGCCGCGCGCCTGTCCGCGAGGGCGTGCTGTTGTTCGCCGACGCCGATTCTGCCGAATCGATCGGCAGCGTCACGTCCGGCGGCTTCGGCCCCAGTGCCGCCGCGCCGATTGCGATGGGTTACCTGCCGACGGCGCACGCCACCGACGGCACGATTGTTTTCGCCGAGCTGCGCGGCCAGCGCATGCCGATGCGCGTCTCACCCATGCCCTTCGTCCCCCACAGCTACAAGCGTTGAGGAATTCACCGATGACCATCCTTTACACCGAAGACCATGAATGGCTGCAGATCGACGGAGATGTCGTCACCGTCGGCATCACCGACTACGCACAGTCGCAGCTCGGCGACGTCGTGTTCGTTGAACTGCCGAAGGTCGGCCGCCAGCTCAAGAAGGCCGAAGCCGCCGCCGTCGTCGAATCGGTGAAGGCCGCCTCCGACGTCTACGCGCCGATATCAGGCGAAGTTCTGGAAGTGAACAAGGCGCTCTCCGAAGAGCCGGCACTGGTCAATTCCGACGCCGACGGCAAGGCCTGGTTCTTCAAGATCAAGCTCGCCGACAAGAGCGAGCTCGACGGACTGATGGACGCCGCCGCCTACCAGACCCACACCGCCTGAGGATTCTTTCATGACCGCGAAGACCTCCGCCGACGTCGCCACCGATTTCGTCCGCCGCCATCTCGGCCCCTCGCCCTCCGACATCTCGTCGATGCTGGAAACCGTCGGCGCGACCTCGCTGTCGGCGCTGATGGGCGAAACGTTGCCGGCCTCGATCCGGCAGCAGCAGCCGCTCGATCTCGGCCGCGCGATGTCCGAGACCGAAGCGTTGGCGCATATGACGGAACTCGCGGCACAAAACCGTGTGTTCACGTCGCTGATCGGCCAAGGCTATTCCGGCACAATCCTGCCGGCGGTGATCCAGCGCAATATCCTGGAAAACCCTGCCTGGTACACGGCGTACACGCCGTATCAGCCAGAAATCAGCCAGGGCCGGCTCGAAGCCCTGTTCAACTTCCAGACCATGATCTGCGACCTCACCGGGCTCGACGTCGCCAACGCATCCTTGCTCGATGAGGCGACCGCCGCCGCCGAAGCGATGGCGCTGGCAGAGCGTGCGTCTTCCGCCAAGAGCAGGACCTTCTTCGTCGACCGCGAAGTGCATCCACAGACGCTGGCCGTGCTGCGCACCCGCGCCGAACCGCTTGGCTGGACACTGCTGATCGGCGATCCGCTCACCGATCTCGACGCTGCCGACGTGTTCGGTGCTTTGCTGCAATACCCCGGCACCACCGGCGTGGTGCGCGACCTGCGCCCCGCCGTTGCCGCACTGAAAGCCAAGAGCGCGCTGGCGATTGTCGCCGCGGATCTCTTGGCGTTGACGCTGCTGGCGTCGCCCGGCGAACTCGGCGCCGATATCGCAATCGGTTCGGCGCAGCGCTTCGGCGTGCCGATGGGTTACGGCGGCCCGCACGCCGCTTACATGGCGGTGCGTGGCGGGCTGAAGCGTTCGCTGCCCGGCCGCCTCGTCGGCCTCTCCGTGGATTCGCGCGGGCAGCCGGCCTATCGCCTCGCGCTGCAGACGCGCGAACAACACATCCGCCGCGAAAAGGCGACGTCGAACATCTGCACCGCGCAGGTGCTGCTGGCAGTGATCGCTGCGATGTATGCGGTCTATCATGGCCCCGAAGGGCTGACGCATATCGCGCGCAGCACGCATCGCCGCGCCTGCGTGCTGGCAGCCGGGCTTAAGAAACTCGGCTTCGCCCCGACCAGCGAGACGTTCTTCGATACCCTCACTGTGAATGTCGGCGACCGGCAGGACGGCATCGTCGCCCGCGCGCTGGCCGAGAAGATCAACCTGCGGATATCAGACGGCGTGCTCGGCATCGCGCTCGACGAGACTACCACCGACGCCACAATCGAGGCGCTGTGGCGCGCCTTCGGCGGCACGCTGGGCTATGCCGAGATCGCACATGGCATCAGCGACGTCCTGCCGGCTGTACTCGCGCGCAAGACAGCGTTCCTCACCAATCCGGTGTTTCACGCCTATCGGTCGGAGACCGAGTTGCTGCGCTACATGCGCAAGCTCAGTGATCGTGACCTCGCGCTCGACCGCGCGATGATTCCACTGGGCTCCTGCACCATGAAGCTCAATGCCACCACCGAGATGGTCCCGCTGACCTGGCCGGGCTTCGGCAGCCTGCATCCCTTCGTGCCGAACGACCAGGCCGTCGGCTATCACGTGCTGTTCGCGACGCTGCAGAAGTGGCTGTGCGACATCACCGGCTATGACGCGGTATCGCTGCAGCCAAATTCCGGCGCGCAGGGCGAATATGCCGGGCTCCTCGCCATCCGCGGCTATCACGCCGCGCGCGGCGACAGCCACCGCACCATCTGCCTGATCCCATCCTCCGCCCACGGCACCAACCCGGCCTCCGCCAGCATGGTCGGCATGGAAGTCGTCGTCGTCGCTTGCGACAAGCGCGGCGACGTGGATGTCGAAGATCTGCGCGCCAAGGCAGAGAAGCATTCAAAGAATCTCGCGGCGGTGATGATCACCTATCCCTCGACGCATGGCGTGTTCGAAGAACACATCCGCGAGATCTGCGACATCGTGCATGCGCATGGCGGCCAGGTCTATCTCGACGGCGCCAACATGAATGCGCAGGTCGGCCTGTCACGCCCCGGCGACTACGGCGCCGATGTCAGCCATCTCAACCTGCACAAGACGTTCTGCATTCCGCATGGCGGCGGCGGACCGGGCATGGGCCCGATCGGCGTCAAGGCGCATCTGGCGTCGTTTCTCCCCGGCCATCCCGCGGCCGAGGGCCATGCCGCGGTCGGTCCGGTGTCGGCCGCGCCCTATGGCTCGGCGTCGATCCTGACGATCTCCTACATCTACATCCTGATGATGGGCGGTCAGGGCCTGACCACCGCCACTGAAATCGCGATCCTGAACGCCAACTACATCGCCCGGCGGCTCGATCCGCATTTCCCGGTGCTGTACAAGAACGCCAAGGGCCGCGTCGCGCATGAGTGCATCATCGATCCGCGCGCGCTGAAAGTCTCGGCGGGCGTGACGGTGGACGATATCGCCAAGCGGCTGATCGATTACGGTTTCCACGCGCCGACAATGAGCTTCCCGGTGGTCGGCACGCTGATGATCGAGCCGACCGAATCTGAATCGAAGAGCGAGATCGACCGTTTCTGCGATGCGATGATCTCGATCCGCCACGAGATCGCCGAGATCGAAAGCGGCCGCTGGAAGGTCGAAGCCTCGCCGCTGCGCCATGCGCCGCACACGGTGCACGACATCGCCGACGACAACTGGCAGCGCGCCTACAGCCGCGCGGAAGGCTGTTTCCCGGCGGGATCGTCACGATCCGACAAATACTGGTGCCCGGTCGGCCGCATCGACAATGTCTATGGCGACCGCAACCTGGTGTGCTCGTGCCCGCCAATGGAAGACTACGCCGAAGCGGCGGAGTAATTCCGAGCGAGTCCTCCTCGCCTGCGCGGGGACGACTCGTAGAAAAGTCCGAAGGCATCACCGGCAATTGCGCCAGTGATGCCTTCGTCACTTTGGTTACGCCGCAGCCGCGAGGTTAACCGCACTCACCGCCAGCGCCGACAGCGACTCGTCTGTCTTCTTTTCCTGCTTCAGCGTCTCATCCAGCAGGCGCACCGCGTCCTTCATACCGAGTTCGGAGGCCCAGGTCTTCAGCGTGCCGTAGCGGGAGATTTCGTAGTGCTCCACCGCCTGGGCTGCCGCCAGAAGGCCGGCGTCGAGCGCGGACGTGCCCTTGTACTCGTCCATGATTTCCTTGCCCTCGTCGAGGATGCCCAAGATGGCATCGCAGGTCTTGCCGCGGGCTGGCTCGTCGAGGATTTCGAAAATCTGTTCCAGACGCTCGATCTGGCCTTCGGTCTCGCCTTCATGCTTTTCGAAGGCGGCGCGCAGCTTGTCCGAAGTGGCGGCCTTGGCCATCTTCGGCAGCGCCTTCAGGATTTTCTTCTCGGCGAAGTAAATGTCCTTGAGCGTATCGAGGAACAGGTCGTTGAGGTCTTTATCCTTTGCCATGACAGACTCCGTTGAAGGGATCGGGATGGTTCCCGCATGCTCCAACGTGAGGTCGCAAACCTTGTTCCCGGCACTGTGATAGCAACCGGAAATTTTATGGGCAGCGCCCGGCAACATGCAGATCACGCCGCCAGCGTGGTCTCCACCAGTCTCACCCAATACGACGTCCCGAACACGATCGCGTCGTCGTTGAAGTTGTAGGCGGGGTGATGCAGACCTGCACTGTCGCCGTTGCCGATGAAGATGAAGGCGCCGGGACGCGCTTCCAGCATGTAGGAGAAGTCCTCCGCGCCCATGATCGGAACCATGTCGGTATCGACATTCTCCGCGCCGGCCACCTCGCTAGCGACTTGCGCCGCGATCTCGGTCTGCGCCGGATGGTTCATCACGACCGGATAGCTGCGCTCATAGTCGAGCTTGATCCGGGCACCGGTTTGCAGCGCCACGCCGGCAACCACCTCGCGAATTCGCTTTTCCAGGAGGTCGCGCACATCGGCATGGAGCGACCGCGCGGTGCCCTTCAACTCGGCGAAATGCGGGATGACGTTGTGTGCGCTGCCGGCGTGGAAGGCGCAGATCGAGATCACGGCGGATTGCAGCGGATCGACGTTGCGCGCGACGATGCCTTGCAGTGCGGTAATGAGCTGGGCGCCGACCAGCACGGGATCGATGGTCAGGTGCGGATAGGCCGCGTGGCCGCCGACGCCTTCGATGCGGATTGTAATGTGTTCGGTCGCCGCCATGATCGCGCCCGGCCGCATCGAAAACGAGCCGACCGGCATGCCCGGCCCGTTGTGCATGCCGTAGACCTGCTGGATGCCGAAACGGTCCATCAGACCGTCCTTGATCATCGCCAGCGCGCCCGCCCCGCCCTCTTCCGCCGGCTGGAAGATCACCACGGCAGAGCCGGCGAAATTGCGGGTCTCGGCAAGATATTGCGCGGCCCCCAGCAGCATCGCGGTGTGGCCGTCATGACCGCAGGCGTGCATCTTGCCGGGGGTCTTCGAGGCATACTCCAGGTTGGTCTCTTCGTCGATTGGCAGCGCGTCCATGTCGGCCCGCAGCCCGATCACGCCGCCGGGTTGGCGGCCCTTGATGACGCCGACCACGCCGGTCTGGCCGAGGCCGCTGACGACCTCGTCGCACCCGAAGGCGCGCAGCCGTTCAGCGACGAAGGCTGCGGTACGGTGCACGTCGTACATCACTTCCGGATGGGAGTGGAGGTCCCGGCGCCAGGCCTGAATGGCCGGCTGCAGTTCGGCGACGCGGTTGATGATGGGCATGAACGATCTCGATCAGCGAATGAATGTACCTGATGTCTAGCACGACGCGTGCCAGCCGCCCAACCCGGCGGCTGTACAGACGGCCGCGGCGGGGTTATGGCCTTCGGCGCGGCGTTGAGACCGCGACGGGGTGGGGGCAGGACGACATGGCAACACGGCTTGAGGGAAGTTTCGACTATATCGTCGTTGGGGCCGGCACGGCCGGCTGCATCGTCGCCAATCGGCTGTCGGCCGATCCCGCCAAGCGCGTTCTGATTCTCGAAGCTGGCGGCAACGACAACTGGATCTGGTTTCACATCCCGGTCGGCTACCTGTTCGCGATCGGCAATCCGCGCTCCGACTGGATGTTCCGCACCGAGCCGGAGCCCGGCCTCAACGGCCGCGCGCTGGCCTATCCGCGCGGCAAGGTGATCGGCGGCTCCTCAGCGATCAATGCGATGATCTCGATGCGCGGCCAGGCCGCCGATTACGATCACTGGCGCCAGCTCGGCCTCGCCGGCTGGGGCTGGGACGACGTGCTGCCGGCGTTCCGCAAACTCGAAGATCATTTCCTCGGCGAAAGCGAACACCACGGAACCGGCGGCGGCTGGCGCATCGAGGCGCCCCGGCTGTCATGGCGGGTGCTCGACGCGATCGGCGATGCCGCGGCCGAGATGGGGATTCGCCGTACCGACGATTTCAACACCGGCGACAATGAAGGCATTGGCTATTTCCACGTCAACCAGAAGCGTGGCCGGCGCTGGTCGTCGGCGCGCGGCTTTCTGAAGCCAGTGCTGAAACGGCCGAACCTGCGCCTGGAGACCAAGGTTATGGTCGATCGGCTGATCATCGAGAATGGCCGCGCGGTCGGCGTGCGCTTCATGCGCGATGGTGAGGTGATGGAAGCCCGCACCAAAGGCGAGGTGATCCTGTGCGCCGGCGCGATCGGTTCGCCGCATCTGCTGCAACGCTCCGGCATCGGTCCCGCGGATTGGCTGGCAGAGGCCGGCATCGACGTCGCGCTGGACCGGCCGGGCGTCGGCCGCAACCTGCAAGACCATCTGCAGCAGCGGGCCATCTACAAAGTATCCGGCGTCCGCACGCTGAACGAGACGTATTATTCATTGCTGCGACGTGGGCTTATGGGGCTCGACTACGCGTTCCGCCGTCGCGGTCCACTGACGATGGCTCCTTCGCAGCTTGGCATCTTCACGCGCTCGGACCCGCATCACGAGCGCGCCAATATCCAGTTTCACGTCCAGCCCCTTTCGCTCGACAAGTTCGGGGATCCCTTGCATCGCTTTCCGGCGGTCACCGTCAGCGCCTGCAATCTGCAGCCGACCTCGCGCGGCACAGTGCGCGCGCGCTCCGGCAAGCCCGATGAAGCCCCCTCGATCGCGCCGCATTATTTGTCGACCGACGAGGACCGGCAGGTCGCAGCCGATGCGATCCGCACCACGCGGCGGCTGATGCAGCAGAAGGCCTTGGCCAAGTATCATCCGGAAGAATATCTGCCGGGACCGTCGGTCGGCGACGACGCGGAATCGCTGGCGAAGGCCGCGGGCGATATCGGCACCACGATCTTCCACCCGGTCGGCACCGCCAAGATGGGCACGGCGTCGGATCCGATGGCGGTGGTCGATGAACGGTTGCGGTTCTATGGCATTGCCGGCCTGCGCGTCGTCGACGCCTCGGTGATGCCGACGATCACCTCGGGCAATACCAACACGCCGACCGCGATGATCGCAGAAAAGGGTGCGGCGATGATCATCACGGATTCGCGATAACGCCGAAATCCCGGGAATAAACACCCGCGCCGCCCGATCCAGTCCCCGTCGCCCAATCCAGGGCGCATGGAGACTGGCCATGAGCGCATTCGACCACGACCATCATGACGACGATCCCCGCATCAGCCGCCGCAAGGTACTGGAATGCATGACGTGGGCCGGCACCGGCGTGCTCTGGACGATTTCCGGAGGCGTGCCGCGCTCGCTCGGCCTGGTCGATTCGGCGCAAGCCGCAGAGCCTTCAGGCCTTACCTTCCTGCAGATCAGCGACAGCCATGTCGGCTTCGACAAGGCCGCCAATCCCAATGCGCTGGGCACACTGGAAGAGGCCATCGGCAAGATCAAACTTATGCCGGCCAAGCCGTCTTTCATGATCCACACCGGCGACATCAGCCATCTGTCGAAGGCCTCGGAATTCGACGACGCTGACCGCATTATCTCGCAGGCCAAGCTCGACGTGCACTACGTGCCCGGCGAACACGACTTCCTGGACGAAGAGGTCAAGTTCTACCGGGAACGCTACGGCCGCGGTGCCAAGGGCGCCGGCTGGTATTCATTCGACGCCAGCGGCGTGCATTTCATCGGCCTGGTGAACGTCGTTGATCTCAAGGCCGGAGGACTCGGAAATCTCGGTGCGGAGCAGCTCGCGTGGCTCGAAGACGATCTGCGCGGCCGATCGAAATCAATGCCGATCGTGGTGTTCGCGCATATCCCGCTGTGGTCGGTATATCCAAGCTGGGGCTGGGGCACCGAAGACGGCGCGCGGGCACTGGACCAGCTCAAGGGCTTCGGATCGGTCACGGTCCTGAATGGTCACATCCATCAGGTCATGCAGAAGGTCGAAGGCAACGTCACGTTCCACACGGCACGTTCGACGGCGTTCCCGCAACCCGCGCCGGGGACAGCCCCCTCGCCCGGCCCGATGAAAGTGGCGGACGACAGGCTGCGTGGACTGCTCGGCGTAACCCACGTGATCTTCAAGCCGGGCGACGAGCGGCTGGCGATCATCGACACGCCACTGCAGGGCTAGGACCGACCCATGACCTTTGCAACCCTGTGCAGCCTTGCCATCCGCAGCGCCGCCGCCGCGATCATGGCCTTCCAAATGACATCCGCGCACTGCGAGGACGCTACGGTGACGATCGACAACTTCACCTTCGAGCCGGCACGGCTGACCGTGAAAGCCGGTAGCACCGTGACCTGGAAGAACCGCGACGACATTCCGCATGCGATCGTCTCGGCGGGAAAATTCAAATCGAAGGCGCTCGACACCGACGACAGCTACTCCTTCACCTTTACGACCGCGGGCGACTACACGTATTTTTGCTCGCTACATCCGCACATGACCGGGACAATCACGGTTGAGTAGCGACCGAAAGCAAGGCATCACAGCAATGTCCGGAAGGTGGTTTGTCGCCGGCCGGACATCCGTGGCGGAAAAGGCGGAACCGGTGCAGACGCCAGCGAACGATCCGGACAGGACGCGGCGGTTTCGCGAGGCGGCGCTGCCGTGTCTCGACGATGTCTACACGCTGGCGCGCTATCTGATGCGCGACGCCGAAGCCGCGGAAGACGCCGTGCAGGAATGCTATCTGCGCGCGCTGAAACACTTCGACAGTTTTCGCGGGCCCGCGATCAAACCCTGGCTGCTGGCGATCCTGCGCAACGTATGCCGCGCAGAATTCGCGCGTCGAGCCGACGCACCGATCACGGCCGACGATGCGCTGGATGAACGCGACGATGCCACGCCGCTCTGGCGCCAAGACCCGGAGACACCCGAGACGCAGCTCCTGCGGCGACTGGATGCCAGCACCATCCGCCGCCTGGTGGCAGTTCTCGCTGAACCGTTCCGGGAAGCCATCGTGCTGCGTGAAGTTCACAACCTGTCCTATCGCGAGATTTCCGGGATCATCGATGCCCCCGTCGGCACCGTGATGTCCCGTCTGGCGCGGGCCCGCGCCCTGCTGCGCGCCGCCTGGCTCGCGGAAGAGGAGACACCGAAATGAATTGCGACGAGGCGGAAGTCCTGTTGCACGCCCTGCTCGACGACGAGCTCGACGCCGCCCACGCGCGCGAGGTTGAGGCGCATATTGCCGGCTGTCCACGTTGCATGGCCGAGCTGCGCGTCGCCCGCGAGATGAAAAACATGCTGGCAGACACGGAGCTGCGTTTCGCCGCGCCGCCGCAATTACGCCAGCGTATCGAGGCCGCCTTGCCACGACCGCGCGTCTCTGACCGGCGCGCCGTGCTGAAGGGTTTTGCGATGGGATCGGTGGTCTCGGCAATCGCCGCGACCGGAATATTCGCCGTCGTACTTCGCGATGACGGCGAACAACGGATCGCTTCCGAATTGATCTCGGCGCATCTGCGCTCGCTGCAGGCCGGACATCTCACGGACGTACTGTCGAGCGACCGGCACACCGTCAAACCGTGGTTCAACGGCCGGCTCGACGTCGCGCCGCCGGTGATCGATCTGACGGCGCAGGGATTCACCCTGATCGGCGGCCGGCTCGATACGATCAACGGACACGCCGTCGGCGCTCTCGTCTATCGCCGCCGCACCCACGTGATCAATTTGTTCGTGGCACAGGCCGCTAATGCCGGGCAACACAGCGCCGGCATCGGGACCGTCCAGGGATTCAATATCCGGCGCTGGAGCGACCGCGGCTTGAACTATTGGGCAGTCAGCGACCTTGCCATCGAGGAACTCTCGGACTTCGGCGAGAAGTTCGAGAGCGCGATGCAGGCTGGCTGAAGGTTACGCCGACTTCCTTACCGCGTTATCGACCAGCGTCTTGCCGAGCGACCAGATCGCACCGGGGACGCGATGGCTGTCGGCGATCACGGTACGGAACGAATTTTCGATCCACGTGCAGTCTTCTTCGGTGATCGTCAGCGACGGCAGCAGCTTGATAGTGTGGCTGCCGTGGCCCGACACCTGGGTCAGGATCTTCTGATCCTTGAACAACGGCACCGTGATCAACTGGCAGAACAGCCCCTTGTTGGCCGACTCCAGAATGTTCCACGACGCCTTCAGGCGCAGCGACTTCGGCGGCCCGAACTCGATGCCGATCATCAAGCCCTTGCCACGAACTTCCTTCAGCAGTTCGAAGCCGGGGATCATGCTCTTCAGCGCGAGCTGGATTTGCGCGCCGCGCTTGGCCGAGTTCTCGACCAGTTTCTCATGCTTCATCACTTCCAGCGTCGCGATGCCAGCGGCCATCGCCAGATCGTTCTTGCCGAAGGTGGAGCCATGCACCAGCGAGCGGTCCATGCGGTTGAATATCTTGTCGAAAATGCTCTTGCGCGTCAGCAACGCTCCGACCGGCACATGTCCGCCCGACAGCGCCTTCGCCAGCAACACCATGTCGGGTTCGACATTCCAGTGTTCGACAGCCAGGAACTTGCCGGTGCGGCCGAGGCCCGTCTGGATTTCATCAGCGATGAACAGCGTGCCGTATTTGCGGCACAGCGCCAGCGCGCCGGGCAGGAACTCGTCACTGGGGATATTGACGCCCTTGCCCTGGATCGGCTCGACGATGAAGGCCGCGACCTGACGTGACGACAGCGCTTTTTCGAGGGCCGCGAGATCGTCGAACGGAACCGAGGAGCAGCCCGGCAGCAGCGATCCGAAACCGCCGCGGAAATTCGCGTCATCGGTCAGCGACAATGCGCCGTAGGACAGGCCGTGATAGGCGTGATCGCAATACAGGATCTCGTTGCGGCCGGTGGCGTTGCGCGCGAACTTCATCGCCGCCTCGACGGTCTCCGCGCCCGAATTGGCGAAGAACACCTTGTCGAGATACGGCGTATGTTCCAGCAGCTTCTCCGCCAGAATACCCGCGAGCGTGGAAACATCCATCTGTACCAGGTTCGGCATGTCGGCATCGAGCACGCTTTTCAGCGCGTTCCGCAATACCGGATGGTTACGACCAATCGCAAAAACGCCAAACCCGCTGAGTAGATCAAGGTAGCGGGCTCCGTCGCGGTCGAACAGATACTGGCCGGTGCCGCGCTGGAAGCCAACGTCGTAACCGATCGTCTTGAGGACTCGCACGAGCTGTTCATTGAGGTGTCGCGTATGCATCGCACCACGCTGCGCCTCGCGTTCAACAAACATCTCGGAAACGTCTATATTGGGATATAACATGAGATACTTACGTCGGTTGGTGGCCATTACGTCAACTAGAAAACTTAAATGCGGCGATTTGCCATCGTCGAAAACCGCTACTTAAGCATAGGTCATAACATGTTGCAGCGCCCACGCATTACCACGCGCAGTCTTGCCTGTTGGGGACTGGTTTTAACGGCAGGTTTTGTTGCTGTCGGAGTTTCGCCCGCCTTTGCGATGGATCCAACCGGCGATTGGCAGGTCGAAGACGGCGTAGCTAATATCCGGGTTGCCGAATGCAATGGCAGCATGTGGGGAGCCGTTTCCTGGGAAAAGACGCCCGGCGGCGTCGACAAGAACAATCCAGACGTGTCCAAACGAACCAGGCCTACGCTGGGTATGGCGACCCTCATTGACATGAAGAAAAAGCCCAAGGTCGAGGAGTGGAACGGCAAGGTCTATGACGCAAGAGATTCAGGCAAGCTGTATAGCGCAAGTATTCGCCCGAAGGGACCGGACGAACTCGAAATCGAGGGCTGTCTGGTATGGCCGCTATGCGGCAGCCAGACCTGGACCCGCGTAGGCCCGCCCATTCCCTCAAGCCCGACCAACAGCCTTGCCAAGGGCATCGCGCCGAAGGGCGCCGCTGCCACCACGGCTCCGGCGAAAATGACGGCAGCGCCCGCTCCGGCCCCTGTCGCCGGCGCCCCCAAGGCGGCTGCACCCGTCGCAACGGCCGCACCGAAAGCGCCTGCGCCGGCAGTGGCCACCGCACCGAAAGCAGTGGCCGGTCAGAAGACGGCGGCCGTCCAGCCCGGGCAGATCGCCGACATCGGCGACATCTGCCTGCTCCCGGAGATCGCGCACGCGCGCTAACCGGGACCGCCGTGGCGGCGCCGCGTGAACCGGCCTATTCGCCGGTTTCGCGCGGCTTGCCCATCAAAGCCGGCTGGAACAGCAACACCGCAGCCAGCGTCACCACGAAGGACAGTGCCAGTAGCTTGCCCATGCTGGCGGTGCCCGGATGGTTCGAGAACCACAGGCTGCCGAACGCGGTGGCAGTGGTCAGCGCGCTGAAGAAGATCGCGCGCGTCAGCGACGATTGCAGCAGGTTGGTATAGCCGGCGCGCCAGGCCGTCACATAGTAGATCTTGAACGCCACGCCGACGCCGAGCAGCAGCGGCAGCGCAATGATGTTGGCGAAGTTCAGCGGCAGGCCGATCAGCACGCAGATTTCCAGCGTCACCGTACCCGCCACCAGCAACGGGATCACCGTCAGCAACACGTCAGTGATACGGCCGAGCGCCAGCCACAGCAGCAGCGAGATCGACAACAGCGCCCAGATCCCGGCATGAATGAAGGCGGTGACGATGGTGTCCCCGGACTTCAGGATCGAGATCGGCCCGCCGACCGCAAGCGGCTCGGAGGTCAGCACGGCAGCAGCGAACTTGCGAAGCGTGTCGTTGTCGTTGGGGTCGCCGCTCGGCTGCACCTCGACGCGAACCTGACCGTCCTTCGTCGTCCATGACTTCACCAGATCCTGTGGCAGGTTTTCCAGCGTCACCGGAGCGGCCTGCAACAGACCGCGCAGCTGCGCCAGCGCCAGTTGCAACGGCACGATAAAGGTGGACTGCACCTTGTTGCGCGTCGCCTCATTGGTCGCCGCGGTCTTCGACAGTGCGTCGGCCAGACGCTTGGCAGCGAGTGCGCCCGGACCGGTCTGGGCGCCTGCAATCTTGCGCAGGCTGTCGGCGGAGTCCTTCAAAGCGGTGACGTTCTCGTCATCGGTCGGCGCCTTGTCGACCGAGTCGGGGTTGAGCGCCGGCTCCAGAACCTTGGCGCCATCGCCGATCAGCTTCAGCTTGGCCGGCTGATCTTCCGGCACGAAGCTGTTGAGCGAAATCGTGCGCGCGACTTCCGGCAGCTTGGCGAGACGTTCCTCGACCTTCTTGGCGGCAGCCTCGTTCGGCGACATCACGTTGACGGCATTGGCGCCGGTGTTGGGATCCTTGCGCAGGTCGAGATAGGTCGCGATCGATTCAACGTTCGGGTTGCGCAGGTTGATCGGGTTGAAATCGAATTTCAGGAAGTACAGCAGCGGCAGGCCGGCGATCGTCAGCAGCAGCGTGCCACCGATCACCCAGTAACGCTGCTCCTCCAGGAAGTGGTCGAGCGGCGCGAGGAAGGCGTAGCCGAGCGGTTCCTTTTCGCCGGCGGGATTGAACAGATCGAGCAGCGCAGGAAGCACCGTGATGCTGGCGAAGAACGCGAACATCATTCCGGCGCCGGCGATCTTGCCGAGTTCGGAGACGCCCTCGTAATCGGTCGGCAGGAACGACAGGAAGCCGGCGGCCGTGGCAAGTGCGGCGAGCGACAGCGGGATCGCCGAATATTTCGCGGCATTTTCCAGCGCCAGCGGCAGGTCGTTGTTCTTGTAGCGCTCGGAGCGGTAGCGCACGCTGAACTGAATGCCGAAATCGACGCCGAGGCCGACGAACAGCACGGCGAACGCGATCGACAGCAGGTTCAACGAACCGACCATCATCAGGCCAACGGCGGTGGTGACCGCAAGGCCGACGAACAGCGTGATGAACACAGCGACGATGATCTTCGCCGAGCGCAGCGCCATCCACAGGATCAGCAGCACGATCAGCACGGTGATGATGCCGTTGATGACGACGCCGTCCTGCACGGTGGCGAATTCTTCATTGGCGATCGGCACCGGGCCGGTCAGCCGCACCCGCGCGCCGTAGTTGCCGGCGATGTCGAGATCGACGGCAGCCTTGCGGATCGCGTCGGTCGCGGCCTTGCCGGGTTCCAGGGCCTGGAAGTCGAGTACCGGCTTGACCTCGATGAAGCCGCGCTTGTCAGCGGCGGTCAGCGGCTCGGGGCTGGCGAGACCACGCCAGGAAAATTCGGAGGTGCCGTTCTTCAGCACGTCCTCGACGGTCTGCGCGATCGTGTTGAAGGTCGGCGCGGTGGCGTCGAGCGTGAGCTGACCGCGGCGAACGCCGGTCAGACCGGTCTCGAGCGCGCCGGTCAGGCCGCGCAGGCTGGGATCGCCGGCCATGATTTCGAGCAACGGTGCTGCGGACTCAAACTGGCCGGTCATCTTGGCGACCTCGGCGGTCGGCAGGAACAGCAGGCCGTTCTTTTCGAAGAACTCACCAGCGCCAAGGCGGCGCACCGAATCGAATTCCTTTTTGTTTTCGAGCAGCTTCTTTTCCAGCGCGGCGGTGGCGGCGTTGGCGAATTCCGGCGTCGGCGCCTCGACCACGGTGATGATCAGCCGCTCCTGGTCGAACGCCTTGTCGAAGGCAATATCACGCTTGCGCCAGTCCAGATCCGGCGAGATCAACTTGTTGATGTCGGTGTTGATACCGAAGTGTTCGTAGGTGTAGTACCCCGCGCCGGCTGCAAGAATGAACGAGATCAGCACCGTCAGCGCAGCGAAACGGGTGCAAGCCTTCACAATGGAAACAACAAAACTGGTCAGCACACTTTTTCTTTCTGTTCCACGAAGCTTGCGAACACTGCGGAGTACAACAACGGGTTTCGCATCCCGTTCGATTTAGTTTGATGTCTGTTTATTTGACGGCACGTCAAAACAGCGAAACGCCCCCCCGGAGGCACTTCGCCCCCTGTTATCGTTCGGCGCAGGGGCGGTAAAGTGACGAAGCAGTGAGGTTTTCCGGCTTTGTTTAGCCCAATTCGCCCAAGCCGCAAGCTTTGCCGCCGACGAAGAATACCCTATGCCGCAATCCATCCCGGCCACCTCCTCCACTGCGCTATTTATGTCACAGAAAGCGCCGCAAATTACCGGCCGGGCTGGATATGTCCCTGAAAATGGTACAGATTTAGCAATTCGACGAAATTGGACATGAGCCTGGTGCAACGTGTTTGATCATCGCCCCCTGGACGTGGTTATGGCACAGCCACGCGGCTTTTGCGCAGGCGTAGTCCGCGCCATCGAGATCGTTGAGCGCGCCCTCAAGAAGCACGGCGCGCCGGTCTATGTCCGGCACGAGATCGTCCATAACAAATTCGTCGTCGAAAGCCTGAAGGAAAAGGGCGCGATCTTCGTCGAGGAACTCGACGAAGTGCCGTCCGGCGCCATCACGGTGTTCAGTGCCCACGGCGTGGCCCGCAGCGTCGAGGACGAGGCCGCCCGGCGCCGGCTGCCGGTCCTCGATGCCACCTGCCCGCTGGTGACCAAGGTCCATAATCAGGGCAAGAGGTATATGAATACAGGTCGCACCCTGATCCTGATCGGCCACGCCGGCCATCCGGAGGTAATTGGTACCATGGGGCAGGTTTCCGGTCCCGTGCTGATCGTCCAGAGCGTGGCTGATGTCACCGCATTGCCCCTGCCGCGGGACACCCCGGTGGCCTATATCACCCAAACCACCCTGAGCGTGGATGACACACGTGACATAATTGCTGCATTGAAGCAGCAATTTAACGATATTGAGGGTCCGGACGTCCGGGATATCTGCTATGCGACACAAAACCGCCAATCTGCGGTAAGAGACCTCTCGAAGCTCGTGGATGTAATCCTGGTCGTGGGGGCGGACAACAGTTCGAACTCCAACCGGTTGCGGGAGATCGGAATTGAGGCCGGGGTCGCGAGTTACCTGATCGCGGACGGTAGCGAGCTCAATCCGGAATGGTTGAAGGACGCACGGACCATAGGGGTCACGGCTGGCGCATCGGCGCCAGAAGTGCTCGTAGATGATGTGATTGAAGCTTTACGGCGGATCGGGCCAGTTGCGGTATCGGTATTGCCAGGACGCGAAGAGAATATTGAATTCAGGCTACCATCCGAACTGACGGCAGTTTGACCCGAGACCGGCCTTTCGAGACAGACTTTTCGAGACCCCACTTTCCACGACGTGTGCGCAGAGAGAAACTAGAAATGGCAATTCCGTTCTTCAAAGAAATGAAAATCGGCGGATACCTGCTGAAGCAGAAGATGCTCGGCCGGAAACGTTATCCGCTGGTGCTCATGCTGGAGCCGCTGTTTCGCTGCAACCTGGCCTGCGTCGGTTGCGGCAAGATCGATTACCCGAATGCCATCCTGAACCGCCGCATGTCGGCGCAGGAGTGCTGGGACGCCGCCGACGAGTGCGGCGCGCCGATGGTCGCGATCCCCGGCGGCGAGCCGCTGATCCACAAGGAGATCGGTGAAATCGTCCGCGGCCTGGTCGAGCGCAAGAAGTTCGTCTCGCTCTGCACCAACGCGCTGTTGCTGGAGAAGAAGCTCGACCTGTTCACCCCGTCGCCTTACCTGTTCTTCTCGGTGCATCTCGACGGCCTCAAGGAACACCACGACAAGGCCGTGTCGCAGGAAGGCGTGTTCGACCGCGCCATCTCCGCGATCAAGGCTGCCAAGGCCAAGGGCTTCGCCGTCAACGTCAACGCCACGATCTTTGACGGCCACGCCGCCGAGGATATCGCCAAGTTCCTCGACTACACGGTCGAGCTCGGTGTCGGCGTCTCGATGTCGCCGGGCTACGCCTATGAGCGCGCGCCGGATCAGGAGCACTTCCTCAACCGCACCAAGACCAAAAAACTGTTCCGCGACGTGTTCGCGCTCGGCAAGGGCAAGAAGTGGAACTTCATGCACTCCGGTCTGTTCCTCGACTTCCTCGCCGGCAACCAGGAATACGAATGCACGCCCTGGGGCATGCCCGCCCGCAACATCTTCGGCTGGCAAAAACCCTGCTATCTGCTCGGCGAGGGCTACACCAAGACCTTCAAGGAATTGATGGAAACCACCGACTGGGAAACCTACGGCACCGGCAAATACGAGAAGTGCGCCGACTGCATGGCGCATTGCGGCTACGAGCCGACCGCCGCCAACGCCGCGCTCAGCAATCCGCTGAAGGCGATGTGGGTAGCACTTCGCGGCATCAGGACGACAGGTCCGATGGCGCCCGAGATCAGTCTCGATAACCAGCGCCCGGCGCAGTACATCTTCTCGGCGGAGGTGCAGAAGCGCCTATCGGATATCCGCCGCGACGAGGCGGCCGCCGCTGCCGCCAAGCAGCAGCAAAAGGCATCAACCGCCGCCTAAATCGACCGCGGACAACAAGCAAGATGGGGCGCGATACCGATCGCGCCCCATCTTCGTTTTTATAGCGTTTTCGAGCGGAGGGGGTACCGGTTCAGATTTCCGCCGCGACGAGGCCTTCGCTGCCCAGTAGAAAACCTCGGCAACCGCGCAGGCTGCGCAGCGCGCGGTTGAAATCGATCCCGGTCGAGACCAGTGCGCGCAGCGTCGTCGGGTTGCGCGCGACGCCACGCAGCACCTTGCGCAAATCGATATCGCCGTTCGGCTTGATCGCGGACATCGCCAGCGCCGGAAGCGCCCGGCTGGCGGGATCGCTGATCACGCGCAGGGCCGCGAACGGCAGGCCGGCCTCGGCGGCGTAGGCGGCGGCGATATGGCTCTCCATGTCGACGGCGGCAGCCCCGGTCTCCGAGCGTAGTGCTGCCTTGCAGGACATACCGGCGACCACCTGCTCCACCCCCGCAAGACCGCCCCTGACCACCCGCCGGCGCCGCAGCGCGACGCTGGCGATCATTTCCTCGTTCAGGGCTGAGCCGGCCAGCCAGCGGGTGTCGCCGGCCAGGACCTCGGTCGCCACCACGACATCGCCTGATTTCAAGGTGGGATCGAGCCCGCCGGCGACGCCGAAGCTGATTACGCCCCTGAATGTGGTTGAATCCAGCGTCGCGAGCAGCGCCCGCAACTGGTTGGGATCGCTGCTGCTGCAGATCACGATCATGCCGGGCCCGGCCGCGATGCGGGCCTCCTGCACCAAACCCGTGACTATCAAAACCGGCCGAGGATCAATTGGATTATCCACGGTCACGGTGGCCCCCGCCCCCAAATTCACATTCCGACCCCTACCACCCTGCTGTTGGTACTTCTCAAATTTCGATACCGCGCCAGCGCCCAGAGCGGAAAGAACTTCGAGTAGCCATGATAACGCAAATAGAACACCCGCGGAAAGCCCGTAGCCGTGTAGCGCTGCTCGTCCCACAAGCCTTTTTCGGTCTGTGTGCCTTTTAGGTACTCCACCCCTCGTGCGACCGCCGGGTTCCCCACCTCGCCCGCCGCCATCAAACCTAGCAAGGCCCATGCCGTTTGAGAGGCGGTGCTGGGCGCAAGCTCGAATCCCTTATAGTCGAGTCGGTAGCTGGTGGCATCCTCCCCCCAGCCGCCATCCGCGTTCTGGATCGACACCAGCCAGTCCACCGCCTTGCGCATCGCGGGATCCTGATGGTCGACGCCTGCGGCATTGAGCGCGCACATTACCGACCAGGTTCCGTAGATGTAGTTGAGCCCCCAGCGGCCATACCAAGACCCCTCCGCGAGCTGGGTCCGGCGCAGATAGTCGACCCCATCCGCGACGGCCT
>NZ_JAQGJT010000175.1 GCF_028290495.1 Tardiphaga sp. | reverse complement strand
ACGTCCTGGATGATCGCGCTCGGCTGGGGCATGGCGGCCGCGATCGGCTCGATCGCCGGCATGCTGATCGCGCCGGTGGTGTTCCTCGAACCGAACATGATGGGCGGCGTGCTGATCTACGGCTTCGCCGCCGCGGTGCTCGGCGGCCTGACCTCGCCGTTCGGCGCGGTGGTCGGCGGCTTCCTGGTGGGCATCTTCGAAAATCTCGCCGGCACCTACATTCCCGGCGTCGGCAATGAACTAAAGCTGCCGATCGCTCTGGCGCTGATCATCACCGTGCTGGTCGTCAAACCCAATGGCCTGTTTGGCCGTGCCATCGTGAAGCGAGTTTGATCATGAGCGCCGTTCAAGAAGTCTCGACCGCTCCCGTTACCGACGCGGTGCCGAAGAAGGCACTGGCGCTCGGGCCCATGGCATCGCTGGTGATCCTGGCGCTGCTGATCGCCACGCCGCTGTTCGTGAAGAACTTCTTCATCTTCCAGATGACGATGTGGCTGATCTATGCCATCGCGGTGCTGGCGCTTAACATTCTCACCGGGGCCAGCGGGCAATTCTCGCTGGGCCAGAGCGCGTTCTATGCGCTCGGTGCCTATACGTCGGCGATCCTGATCGAACACGGCAACGTCAACTACATCCTGACGCTGCCGGTCGCCGGCGTAATCTGTTTTATCGCCGGCTTCCTGTTCGGCCTGCCCGCGCTGCGCCTGTCCGGTGTCTATCTGGCGCTGGCGACCTTCGCGCTGGCGATCGCGATGCCGCAGCTGCTCAAGCTCGGCGTGTTCGAGCACTGGACCGGCGGCGTGCAGGGCCTCGTCGTCACCAAGCCGGATGCACCGGAAATCTTCGCAACGATCGGCCTCAAGGTCTCACAGGACATGTGGCTGTATTACTTCACGCTCGTTGTCTCGATCCTGATCTACATCTTCTCGGTCAACCTGCTGAAGTCGCGGTCCGGCCGCGCCATGATGGCGATCCGCGACAACGAAATCGCGGCCTCCGCGATGGGCGTCGATGTCTCGCTGTACAAGACGCTGGCCTTCGGCGTCAGCGCGGGCATCACCGGCGTCGCCGGCGGCCTCGGTGGTATCGCCGTGCAGTTCGTGGCGCCGGATGGCTACACCATCCAGCTCGCGATCGCATTGTTCCTTGGCATGGTGGTCGGCGGCGTCGGCTGGCTGCCCGGCTCGCTGGCGGGTGCGGCGTTCATCGTGTTCGTTCCGAACATCGCCGAGCACATCTCCAAGGGCCTTTCCGGCGCCGTATTTGGCGTGATCCTGATCATGATCATCTTTCTGGTCCCCCACGGCGCCCGGCAGATCGCCTACGGCGCGCAAAGCCTGATCGGCAAACTGAGAAGAAACTGAGGAACTTGTGATTTCTAAATATACCCTTCGCTACGCTACGCTCTCCGCCGCTGCCGCCGCCCTCTTCATCACCGGCGGCAGCGCCCTCGCCCAGAAGAAGTACGATACCGGCGCTTCCGACACCGAAATCAAGATCGGCAACATCATCCCGTATAGCGGCCCGGCTTCGGCCTACGGCATCATCGGGAAGATGGAAGAAGCCTACTTCAAGATGATCAACGATCAGGGCGGCATCAACGGCCGCAAGATCAACTTCATCACCTATGACGATGCCTACAGCCCGCCGAAGGCAGTCGAGCAGGCCCGCAAGCTGGTGGAATCGGACGAGGTGCTGTTCATCTTCGGGCCATTGGGCACACCGTCGAACACCGCGATCCAGAAGTACATGAACGCCAAGAAGGTGCCGCAGCTGTTCGTCGCCACCGGCGCGACGAAATTCGGCGAGTACAAGACGTTCCCGTGGACGATGGGCTGGCAGCCGGCCTATCAGAGCGAAGGCCGTATCTTCGCCAAATATATCCTGACAGAAAAGCCCGCCGGCAAGATCGGCGTGCTCTACCAGAATGACGACCTCGGCAAGGATCTCCTGAAGGGTCTCAAGGACGGCCTCGGCGACAAGGCTTCGATGATCGTGGCCGAAGAAAGCTACGAGGTTTCGGAGCCGACCATCGAGAACCACCTCGTCAAGCTCAAGGCGACCGGCGCCGACGTTCTGGTCAGCATCTCGACGCCGAAATTCGCCGCGCAGGCGATCAAGAAGGTCGGCGAGCTCAACTGGAAGCCGATGTATTTCCAGAGCAACGTCGGCTCCTCGGTGGCGTCGGTGATGCGTCCAGCAGGACTCGACAACTCGCAGGGCGTGATGTCGCTGGCCTACGCCAAGGACTCGTCGGATCCACAATGGGCCAACGACGAGGGCATGAAGAAGTATCTCGACTTCGTCGCCAAATATGCGCCCGGCGCCAACCTCGCCGATAGCTCCGCGATCTACGGCTACGGCCAGGCACAGACCGTCGTGCAGGTGCTGAAGCAGGCCGGCGACAACCTGACTCGTGAAAACATCATGAAGCAGGCAGCCAGCCTGAAGGACTTCGCGCCGGACACCATGCTGCCCGGCGTCAAGCTCAACACCTCGGCGACCGACTTCTATCCGATCGAGCAGTTGCGCATGATGCGTTTCACCGGCGAGAAATGGGACGTGTTCGGCCCGCCGGTCGACAGCAATCTGGGCGGTTAACTCTGTCGTTCCGGGATGCGATAGACGGCGAAGCCGGATAGCGCAGACCCGGAACCTCGATGTGTGATCGCCATCTCGAGCTTCCGGGTTCGCTCGCAGCTTACGCTGCTCGCGCCCCGGAATGACGTAGCTTGATAACAAAAGTACCTAACATCTCAGCCTCTTGCGACTAACGTCGCAGGGGGCTTTTTCTTGCTGCCGGAGTCGAAAACGTATTAGGTAAGGCGGGATAAAAAGTCCGGCACTGAAAATCACTACGCTTTTCAAGTAGCACTCAATGGGAGTTTCGAAATGCCTGCAAATCGTTCGCGCGCGGCCCTGACCGTTGCAGCGACCTTCGCTTTTGTTGCCGCCAGCAGCGCCGCCTTCGCTCAAAAAAAATACGACACCGGCGCTTCCGATACCGAGATCAAGATCGGCAACATCATGCCCTACAGCGGCCCGGCTTCGGCCTATGGCGTGATCGGCAAGATGGAAGACGCCTACTTCAAGATGATCAACGACCAGGGCGGCATCAACGGCCGCAAGATCAACTACATCACCTATGATGACGGCTATAGCCCGCCGAAGGCGGTCGAGCAGGCGCGCAAGCTGGTGGAGAGCGACGAAGTTCTGTTCATCGCAAGCGCCCTCGGCACGCCGTCGAATTCGGCGATCATGAAGTACATGAATTCCAAGAAGGTACCGCAGCTGTTCGTCGCCACCGGTGCGACCAAGTTCGGTGACTACAAGGACTTCCCGTGGACGATGGGCTGGCAACCGGCCTATCAGAGCGAGGGACGCATCTACGCGGCCTATCTGCTGAAGGAGAAGCCCGACGCCAAGATCGCCGTGATGTACCAGAACGACGATTTCGGCAAGGATCTGCTGAAGGGCCTGAAGGACGGCCTCGGCGCCAAGGCGGCTTCAATGATCATCGCCGAGGAAAGCTATGAAGTGTCCGAGCCGACCATCGAGTCGCACATCGTCAAACTGAAATCGACCAGCGCCGACACCTTCGTCAGCATCACGACACCGAAGTTCGCCGCGCAGGCGATCAAGAAGGTGGCGGAGCTCGGCTGGAAACCGGTCTACATCCAGAGCAACGTCGGCGCCTCCGTCGGCTCGGTCATGAAGCCCGCCGGCTACGAGAACGGCCAGGGCATCTTGTCGGCGAACTACGCCAAGGATGGCTCGGACCCGTCGTGGGACAATGACGAGGGCATGAAGAAGTTCTACGCCTTCCTCGCCAAATATGCCCCGGGCATGGACAAGAACGATGGCTCCGTCGTCTACGGCTACGGCCAGGCGCAGACCATCGTGCAGGTGCTCAAGCAGGCCGGCGACAATCTGACCCGCGAGAACATCATGAAGCAGGCCGCCAGCCTGAAGGCCTTCGCGCCCGACACGCTGCTGCCGGGCGTCACCACCACCACCTCGGCGACGGATTTCTACCCGATCGAGCAATTGCAGATGCAGCGCTTCAAGGGCGAGAAGTGGGACCTGTTCGGCCCCATCATTGCTGGCCAGATCGGCGGGTAAGGTTGCCCGTTACTCCGGGGCACGAGCAGCGCGCTGCGAGCGAACCCGGAACCTAGAGCTGTGTAAACATCTCTGGGTTCCGGGTCTGCATGCCAGCCGGCTCTGCCGACTGACATGCATCCCGGAATGACCATTGATTGTTTTCCAGGCCCCGCCGACCTCTGGTCGCGCGGGGCCTTATTCTTGATGCGATAGCATGAAACCTGTTGGGGCAATCGGGATCTTCTGGTCCGCTTATCGCCGCTTCGCTTCAAGGACACCCATGCCTGCCCTGCTTTCCCGCGCCGCCGCTTTGCCGGCCGTCGCTGCCCTGCTTGTCACCTGCGTCGCCGCACGCGCCGAACCGCGCTATGACCCCGGCGCCAGCGACACCGAGATCCGGATCGGCAACATCATGCCCTATAGCGGCCCTGCGTCTGCCTACGGCGTCGCCGGCCGCATTGAGGCCGCCTATTTCCGGATGATCAACGACCAGGGCGGCGTCAACGGCCGCAAGATAAATTTCATCAGCTACGATGACGCCTACAATCCCGCCAAGGCGGTCGAGCAGGCGCGAAAACTGGTGGAGAGCGACGAGGTGCTGGCAGTGTTCGGCCCGCTCGGCACGCCCTCCAACGCCGCGATCCAGCGCTACCTCAACGGCAAGCGCGTGCCGCAACTGTTCGTCGCCGCCGGCGCCGCCGGCTTCGGCAACCACCGCGACTATCCGTGGACGATGGGGTTCCAGCCGCCGTACCAGAGCGAAGGTCGGACCTACGCAAAGTACCTGCTGGCCGAGAAGCCCGACGCGAAGATCGCAGTGCTATACCAGAACGACGATCTCGGCAAAGAAGTGCTGAAGGGCCTGAAGGAAGGGCTCGGCGACAAAGCCTCGATGATCGTGGCGACGGAGAGCTACGAGGTGACCGAGCCGACGATCGACTCGCGCATCATCAATCTGAGGGCCAGCGGCGCCGACACCTTCATCAGCGTCACCACGCCAAAATCGGCGGTGCAGAGCATCCGCAAGGCCGCCGAACTCGGCTGGAAGCCACTCTACATCCAGAGCTATGCCAGCGCATCGGTATCCTCGGTGATGAAGCCTGCCGGCTTCGACAACGCGCAGGGTATCGTGTCGGCCTATTACGCCAAGGATGGCGCCGACCCGCAATGGGACAGCGACGAAGGCATGCAGCGCTACATCGCCTTCCTTGCCAAGTACGCGCCGGAGGTCAGCCGCAGCGATATCTCCGTCGTCTACGGCTATGGTGCCGCGCAAACCATGGTGCAGGTACTGAAGCAGACCGGCGATACCCTGACCCGCGACAACGTCATGAAGCAGGCGGCTAGCCTTGTGGACTTTGCGCCCGATACGGTGCTGCCCGGCATCAAGCTCAACACGTCCGCGAGTGATTTCTATCCGATCGAGCAATTGCAGATGATGCGCTTTACCGGCGAGAGCTGGCGGATGTTCGGCCCCGTCATCGACGGCCGCGTTTCCGATTAAGCCGCTTCGTCAATGCCCAATAAAGCAGCCCCTCGCGATGTCGTCGCGGGGGGCTTTTCCTTGATGAGCGCCCAGGAAAAGTATTCAATCGGAGCAAGGCCACAAAGGCCGCCTCGAAAACGATTCACATCAGGGAGTTGACGAATAATGCCTATGCCATCGCGTGCGATTGCGGCTTCGGTTGCCGTGACCCTCAGCATTGCCCTCAGCGGCAGCGCGCTCGCCCAGAAGAAATACGACCCGGGCGCGACCGACACCGAAATCAAGATCGGCAACATCATGCCGTATAGCGGGCCTGCTTCGTCCTACGGGCTGATCGGAAAGACCGAGGCCGCCTATTTCAACATGATCAACGACCAAGGCGGCATTAACGGCCGCAAGATCAATTTTATCAGCTATGACGACGGCTACAGCCCACCCAAGGCGGTCGAGCAGGTACGCAAGCTGGTGGAGTCCGACGAAGTGCTGGTGGTGTTCAATTCGCTGGGCACGCCATCTAACACCGCCTTCCAGAAATATCTCAATACCAAAAAGGTGCCGCAACTGTTCGTCGCCACCGGCGCCAGCAAGTGGAACGATCCAAAGCACTTTCCATGGACGATGGGATGGCAACCCAGCTACCAGGTCGAAGCGCAGATCTACGCAAAATATCTGATGCGGGAGAAGCCCGACGCGAAGATCGCGGTGCTCTACCAGAACGATGATTTCGGCAAGGACTACCAGAAAGGCTTTCGCGAAGCTTTGGGTGCGAAAGCCTCGATGATCATCACCGAGGAGAGCTATGAAATCTCCGAACCGACCGTCGACTCCCATATCGTGAAGCTCAAGTCGCTGAACCCGGATGTCGTGGTGTCCTTCGTGACGCCGAAGATTGCCGCGCAGACAATCCGGAAGATCGGCGAACTCGGCTGGAAACCGCTTCATTTGGTCAGCAATGTCAGCATCTCGGTGGGCGCCGTGCTGCAGCCGGCCGGCTTTGACAATTCGCAGGGCGTGTTGTCGGCCGACTACCGCAAGGACGGTCTCGATCCGCAGTGGAAGGACGATCCCGGCATGAAGAAGTGGGCGGCCTTTATCGACAAATACATGCCCGGCTCAGATCGTTCCGACAACAGCCTGCTCTATGGCTACGGAGCTGCGCAAACCTTGGTGAAGGTCTTGCAGATGTGCGGTGACGATCTCACGCGCGCCAACGTGATGAAGCAGGCCGCAAGTCTGAAGGACTTTGTGCCGGACACGCTTCTGCCGGGCATTTCCATCAATACGTCGGCCACGGATTTCGCACCGATCGCCCAACTGCGGATGATTCGCTTCAAGGGCGACAAATGGGAGCTGTTCGGCGACGTCATCACGGCCGATACGCCGACAGAGTGACCCCAATCGCGTCACGCGACAGAGCGTGGAGTTGACGCTATTCCGCATTATGGAATGCCTTGACATCTCAGCCCTCCGCCACCGAGGCGGAGGGCTTTTTCGTTGAGGCGATGCTGCGAATGCGGTAAAATTCTCTCGCAGATGCAAAAGCATCGCGACTCAACCAAAAAAATCAGCCGCAACCTCAATGGCTACGGCTTTCGGGAAGGAAATTGAATGTCTGCACCTCACGCCCGGCTTCTGTCGATTTCGGCCACCGCTATGCTTCTGGCCATTGCCGGTCCCGCGTTTGCGCAGAAAAAATACGACACCGGCGCCAGCGACACCGAAATCAAGCTCGGCAACATCGTCCCCTATAGCGGCCCGGCCTCGGCCTATGGCGCGGTCGGCAAGGCGCAGGCCGGCTATTTCAAGATGATCAACGAACAAGGCGGCATCAACGGCCGCAAGATCAACTACATTTCCTATGACGACGCCTACAGCCCTCCGAAATCGGTGGAGCAGACCCGCAAGCTGGTCGAGAGCGACGAGGTGCTGCTGATGTTCAGCGCGCTCGGCACGGCGTCCAACACCGCGATCCACAAATATCTCAACGGCAAGAAAGTGCCGCAGCTGTTCCTCGCCACCGGCGCCACCAAATGGGCCGATCCGAAGAACTTCCCGTGGACGATGGGCTGGCTGCCGAGCTACCAGAGCGAAGGCCGCATCTACGCCAAGTACCTGATGAAGGAAAAGCCCGGCGCCAGGATCGCAGTGCTCTACCAGAACGACGATTTCGGCAAGGATTACCTCAAAGGCCTCAAGGATGGCATCGGCGACAAGCTCTCCTCGATCGTGATCGAGGAGAGCTATGAGCTGACCGAGCCGACGGTGGATTCCCATATCGTCAAGATCAAGTCGCTGAACCCTGATGTCGTGGTGGTCTTTGCCACGCCGAAATTCGCGGCGCAGTCGATCAAGAAGATCGCCGAACTGGCCTGGAAGCCGATGATGATCGTCCCCAATGTCTCCGCCTCGATCGGCGCGGTGATGCGACCGGCCGGTATCGACAACGCGCAGGGCGTGCTGTCGGCGGCCTATTCCAAGGACGCCACCGATCCACAGTGGAAGGACGACGCCGGCATGAAGGCTTATCATGCCTTCCTTGCCAAATATCTGCCCGACGCCAACCCCGCCGATTCCTCGCTGATGTCCGGCTACAACATCGCCGAGACGATGGCGATCATGCTCAAGCAGTGCGGCGACGACCTCACGCGCGAGAACGTGATGCGGCAATCGGCTAATCTCAAGAACATCCAGCAGAGCACGCTGCTGCCGGGCGTCAAGATCAACACCTCGCCAACCGACTTCTCACCGATCGAACAGCTGCAGCTGATGAAATTCCAGGGCGAGAACTGGGTGCTGTTCGGCGACGTGCTTGACGGCGAACTCGGTGGCGGTGCCAACGGCCGCTGAGCCATCATTTCCCTCTCCACCCAGCGCATTGTATGCGTAGGGTGCGAGAGGGGGAAGACGGCGCATCTTGCCGTGATCTGCGTTCATCGGCATAACTCGCAGCATGACCGACACCCGTCCCCTGCTCCGCGCAATCTTCGATGCCGCAGTTGCTGCGGCGCATCCCGATGTCATTCTCGGCGCGCATTTGCCGATGCCGCCGCAAGGCCGCATCATCTGCCTCGCCGCCGGCAAGGCGGCCGGCGCGATGGCCGCCGCGGCGGAAGCGCATTATCTCGATGCGCTGGGGCTGGAGCCCTCCCGGCTCACCGGCATCGCCACCACGCGGCACGGCCACGGCGTGCCTACGCGGCGTATCCAGATTATCGAAGCCGGCCATCCCGTGCCCGACGAGGCCGGATTACGCGGCGCCGATGACAGCCTGAAACTGGCGGCCGAGGCCACCGCCGACGACCTGCTGCTGGTGCTGCTGTCCGGCGGCGGCTCGGCCAACTGGATCGCGCCGGTCGCAGGCATCACGTTCCTGCAAAAGCAGCAGGTGACGCGCGCGCTGCTGCGCTCGGGCGCTGCGATCGGCGAGATCAACACCGTGCGCAAGCATCTGTCACGTATCAAGGGTGGCCGGCTTGCCCGCGCCGGCCACCGCGCCGAAATCCTGACGCTGGCGATTTCCGACGTGCCGCATGACGATCCCGCGGTGATCGCGTCGGGCCCGACGGTGGCGGATTCGACCACGCTGGCCGACGCCCGCGCCATCATCTCAAAATACAATCTCGCCATCGACGACGCCGTGCGCGCCGCATTGGACGACGAAGCCAACGAAAGCGTGAAGCCCGGCGACGCCGCGTTTGCGCGCGCGACATTCAAGCTGATCGCCCGGCCGAAGGAATCTCTGGATGCCGCGATCAAGGTCGCCGCCGAAGCCGGCTATGACATCGTCGATCTCGGCGCCGACCTCGAAGGCGAAGCCCGCGACATCGCGGCGGCGCACGCCAAGCTCGCGCTGCAGGCCCGCGCCGACAACCGCAAGCTCGCGATCTTCTCCGGTGGCGAGTTGACCGTAACCGTCACCGGCAACGGCCGCGGCGGCCCGAACCAGGAATACGCGCTGGCGCTGGCGGACCTGCTGAAAGATACGCCTGGCGTATCGGCTCTGGCGGGCGACACCGACGGCGCCGATGGCGGCGCGGGCTCTGCGGACGACCCGGCCGGCGCGCTGATCGACGCCCGGACCTTTGCGGCGATGCGCGCCCAGGATCTCGATCCCGCGGCCTACCTGAAAAACAACGACGCCACCGCGTTCTTCACAGCCACCGGCGATCTGCTGCACTCTGGCCCGACGTTGACCAATGTGAACGACGTCCGGGCGATTCTGGTGGAGCGGGAGTAGCGCGCTGTCGTTCCGGGACGGGGGCGGCTTCAGCCGCGAGCGAACCTCAACCGCTCCAATTGGAGCGGCTGGGAACCCCGACATGTCAAAACAGCTCGAGGTTCCGGGCCTGCGCCATCCGGCTTCGCCGTCTGTCGCATCCCGGAATGACAGCTAGGAAAATCAGAACTCCGCTGCGATCTTCGCCAGCATCCCCAGCAACGCCGCATGGTCGGCCGGACCGAGCAGTTCGATCAGCCGGGCCTCGTGCCGCGTGGCGACCAGTTTCTTGGCGCGGTTGAGCGTGGCTCGTCCCTTGTCGGTGAGCGTCAGTACGTGGGAGCGGCGGTCACTGGGCGAGCGCATCCGGGTCAGCAGGTCGCGACTCTCCAGCGCATCGAGCATCGCGACGAAGTTCGGCCTGAGGATGCCGAGCGTATTGGCGATCTCGGTCTGGTTGCGTCCGGGATTGTTGTCGAGCAACAGCAGCACCGAAAACTGCGCCGGCGTCAGCTGCAGCGGCGCCATGCAGCGCAAAAAGTCCTCGAACACCTTGAGCTGCGCGCGCTTCAGCGAATAGCCGAGCAATTCGGACAATTCGCCCATCTGCAGCGGCGCGACATCGAGCGCCGGTTCCAGCGGCACTTGGCGTTTCAGCGCGTCGCCCGCGGTGGTTTTGGAAGCAGCCATCGTTGAATTCACCCGACGCCACCAAGAGGTGGACAACAATCCGTTCAAAGCCCGCGGGCCTTGAGGTTATGATCGATAATCGTTATAAAACATATCAAATATACGGCGGGTTTCAACTGCCGTTGCTGATCGTCGTGCGCTTGTGTTAACCGCGGCACGCACATGACATGGTGGGGGAGCGTCCGGCCTTGAACACGACGATTTTGCTGTTCCTGTTACAGGACGGCATAACCAATGGCGCGATCTACGCGCTGCTCGGCCTGGCGCTGGTGCTGGTGTTCGCGGTCACGCGGGTCATCCTGATCCCGCAGGGCGAATTCATCACCTTTGGCGCGCTGACCTATGCCAGCCTCTCGGCCGGCCAGGTGCCGGGCACGATCCGGCTGGCGGTCGCGATGGGCGTGGTCGCGTTCGGCTTCGACCTCTTCACATCCCGGAAATCGCTGCAGGCCAGGCGGGTGCTGCGGGCTTTCACGGTCAACATCGTGTTTCCTCTGGCGATCTGGGGCGTCACGCTGGCGCTGGCCGGCCATCAGGCGGGCGTCGCGGTCAACATCACCCTGTCGCTGCTGATCGTCGCCGCGATCGGGCTGTACCTCTACCGCATCGCGTTTCAGCCGATCGCCCACGCCTCCGTACTGGTGTTGCTGATCGCCTCGGTCGGCTGCCATCTCGCTTTGCAGGGCTTCGGCCTGGTGTTCTTCGGCGCCGAGGGCCAGCGCGCACCGGCGCTGTCCAGCGCCGTCCTGACGCTGGGGCCACTGCGCTTCACCGGCCAGAGCATCGCCGTCTATGCCATCACCATCGCGCTGATCGTCGGCCTCTGGCTGTTCTTCGGCTTCACTTTGTACGGCAAGGCGCTGCGCGCCACCGCGGTCAACCGGCTCGGCGCCCGCCTCGTCGGCATCCGCACCTCGCTCTCCGGCCAGATAGCGTTCCTGCTGGCCTCGGTGATCGGCGCGATCTCCGGCATCCTGATCATCCCGATCACCACGCTGTATTACGACACAGGCTTCCTGATCGGGCTGAAAGGCTTCATCGCCGCCATCATCGGCGGTCTGGTCAGCTATCCGCTGACCGCCGTGGCGGCGCTGGTGGTCGGCATCGTCGAGGCGTTCTCGTCGTTCTATGCCAGCAACTTCAAGGAGGTCATCGTCTTCACGCTGATCCTGCCGGTGCTGGTGCTGCGCTCGCTGGCCGCGCCCGCGGTCGAAGAAGAGAAGGATTGAGCGCGATGAACCAGCGTCTCCTTCCGATCTTCCTGTTCACCGCATTGATGGCGGTGATCCCCTTCATTCCCGGCATGCCGCCGTTCTGGCTCGTGCTGCTCGACAATATCGGCCTCGCCGCTTTGGTGGCGATGGGCCTGGTGATCCTGACCGGCGTCGGCGGCCTCACTTCGTTCGGCCAGGCCGCGTTCTGCGGCTTCGGTGCCTACACCACGGCAGTGCTGACCACGACCTACGGCCTGTCGCCCTGGCTGACGCTGCCACTGTCCCTGATCGTCAGCGGCGCCGCCGCCGTGCTCCTCGGCCTCATCACCGTGCGGCTCTCCGGCCACTATCTGCCGCTCGGCACCATCGCCTGGGGCATCAGCCTGTTCTATCTGTTCAGCAAGCTGGAATTCCTCGGCCGCAATGACGGCATCTCCGGAATTCCACCGCTGTCGGTCGGAACGCTGAAGATGCTCGACCCCGGCACGATCTATTTCCCGATCTGGATCGCGGTGATCGTCAGCGCGCTGCTGTCGATGAACCTCCTGGATTCCCGCACCGGCCGCGCCATCCGCGCGCTGCGCCGCGGCCATGTCGCTGCCGAAGCCTTCGGCGTACAGACCGCGCGCGCCAAGCTCCTGGTGTTCATCTATGCCGCAGTGCTCGCCGGCCTGTCCGGCTGGCTCTACGCGCACTTCCAGCGCGCGGCGAACCCGACGCCGTTCGGCCCGCAGGCGGGCATCGAATATCTGTTCATCGCCGTGGTCGGCGGCGCCGGTTACGTCTGGGGCGGCGTGCTGGGTGCTGCAATCGTCGTGATCCTCAAGGAAGTGCTGCAGAGCTATCTGCCGATGATCTTCGGCGGCGGCGGCGGCCAGCTCGAGACCATCGTGTTCGGCATCCTGCTGGTCGGGCTGCTGCAACTGGCGCCGACCGGGATGTGGCCGTGGCTGACCTCACTGCTGCCGTTTGAAAGCAAGCGCAAACGGCCCGATACTTCGGCGGAATTGCCGCCGCGGCTGGTGCTCCATGCAGAATCCGGCGTGCTGCTGCAGGTCGACAAGGCGCGCAAGCAGTTCGGCGGCGTGATCGCCGTCAACGACGTGTCCTTCAACGTGCAGGCGCGTGAGATCGTAGCGCTGATCGGCCCCAACGGCGCCGGCAAGAGCACAACGTTCAACCTGATCACCGGCGTGCTGGCGGCGACCGCAGGCCAAATTTCCGTGCGCGGCCAAAGCGTCGATGGCGCCGCGCCGCAGGAGATCGTCAAGCGCGGCATCGCCCGCACCTTCCAGCACGTCAAGCTGGTGCCCGACATGACTGTGCTGGAAAATGTCGCGCTCGGCGCGCATCTGCGCGGCCGCGCCGGCGCCATCAGCAGCATGTTGCGGCTCGACCGTGCCGACGAGGCCAAGCTGCTGGCGGAAGCCGCGCGCCAGATCGAACGCGTTGGCCTCGGCGACCAGATGGAGCAACTCGCCGGCTCTCTGTCGCTCGGCCAGCAGCGCATCGTCGAGATCGCGCGCGCTCTGTGCGTCGATCCGATGCTGCTGCTGCTCGACGAGCCCGCCGCCGGCCTGCGCCACATGGAGAAGCAGCAGCTCGCCGCTTTGCTGCGCCAGTTGCGCGACGGCGGCATGTCGGTGCTGCTGGTCGAGCACGATATGGGCTTCGTGATGGATCTCGCCGACCGCATCGTGGTGCTGGATTTCGGCACCAAGATCGCAGAAGGCACGCCATCCGCGATCAAGTCCAATCCCGATGTCATCAAGGCCTATCTCGGAGCGGTCGCATGAGTGCTCTCTTGTCCGTTACCGACGCCCATGTCGCCTATGGCAAGGTCGAGGCCGTGCGCGCCGTCAATCTCGAGGTCCGCGACAACGAGATCGTCACCATCATCGGGGCCAACGGCGCCGGCAAGACCACGCTGCTCAACGCCGTGATGGGTATCCTGCCGCTGAAGGGCGGCGTTAGCTTTCAGGGCGCGGACGTATCCCGGCAGGACATCGAGGACCGCGTCGCTGCCGGGCTTTGCCTGGTGCCGGAGCATCGCGAATTGTTCGGCACGATGAATGTCGAGGACAATCTGCAGCTCGGCGCGTTCCGCATCGACAAGGCGACCGCTTCGCGCTCTTTCGAGCGCGTCTACACGCTGTTTCCGCGACTCAAGGAACGCCGCAAGCAGCTCGCCGGCACGCTCTCCGGCGGCGAACAGCAGATGCTGGCAATGGGCCGTGCGCTGATGGGCGCACCAAAGCTCTTGATGCTGGACGAGCCGAGCCTCGGCCTCGCCCCGATCATCGTCGCCGACATCTTTCGCATCGTCGCAGATTTGAAGGCTGCCGGCGTCTCGGTGCTGCTGGTCGAGCAGAACGCGCAGGCCGCGTTGAAGATCGCCGACCGGGCCTATGTGATGGAGCTCGGCGAGTTCATCCTGGACGGCGATGCGCGCGACATCGCCAGCAACCAGCGCGTGGTGGCCAGCTATCTCGGATTTCAGCACGAGGGTGCGAGCGCGGTTTGAGTTTCGTCGAAGCCGTCGTCCTGCCTAAAGCTGTCGTTCCGGGGTGCGAGCAGCGAAAGCTGCGAGCGAATCTCAGCCGCTCCGATTGGAGCGGCTGAGGAACCTCGACATGGGACGTTGAACATCTCGGGATTCAGGGCCTGCATCAGCCGGCTTCGCCGTCTGCTGCATCCTCAGCCAAGCCAATTGGCGTGGCTGAGGATGACAGCGCGCCCTACTCCGCCGGAACGTACTTGCCGCCCTTCACTGTCAGCAGGATGCGCGAGCGGTCGTCGACGCCGTTACGGTCCTTGTCGGTGAAGTTGTAGACACCCTGGCTGGCAGCCATTTCCTTCTCGGACAGCAGCGCCTGACGGATAGCTTCACGAAATTCCGGCGTGCCGGGCTTGGCGGTCTTCAGCGCGGTCGGAAGAACGCGCTTCAGAATTTCGAACGCATCATATGCGTGGCCGGCGAACTGGTTGCGGCTGTTGGCGCCGTACTTTCCTTCGTAGGCGGCGTTGAGCGTCAGGCCGGGCTTCTTGGTCAATGCCGAATCGGGCTGACCTTCCGGGTTCATCGCCGGGCCGGACGCCATCAAGACGCCCTCGGCGGATTTTCCGGCGATGCGGATGAAGTCCATCGAGGCAGCACCATGGGTCTGGTAGATCAGCCCCTTGTAACCGCGGTCCCGCAATTCCGACTGCGGCATGCCAGCGCCGGCGCCAGCCGCACCGATCAGGATCGCGTCGGGATTGGCGGCGACCAGCTTCAGGGCCTGGCCAGTGATCGAGGTGTCCGGCCGGGCGAAGCGCTCGTCGTCGACGATCTTCATGCCCATCGGCGCGGTCTGCTCCTTGAAGTCATTGAACCAGATGTCGCCGTAAGAATCGGAATAGCCGATATAGCCGAGCGTCTTCACGCCCTTGGCCTTCATGTGGTCGTACATCACCTTGCCGACGATCGCGACCGGCTGCGGCATGTCCACCGACCACTTTTCACGCGCCGGGGTGAACGGCATCGGCGACAGGCTGAAATGCGGAATGCCGGCCTCGTTGGCGACGGTGGACATCGCCACGCTCGACGGCACGATCGAAGAGCCGATCATCACATCGGCCTTGGCCTCGGTGACAAAGCGGCGCGCATTGGTGGTGGCGGTGGCCGGATCGCCGCCGTCATCCAGCACGATCAGCTTCAGCGGCACGCCGCCGATTTCCTTCGGCACGAATTCCAGCACGTTGCGCTCCGGCACGCCCAAAGCGGCGGCGGGGCCGGTGGTGGAGAGGCTGAGGCCGATGGTGATCTCGGAGGTCTGGGCGCAAGCCGGCGTGGCGAGCGCCAGCGTGGCGGCGACGGCCGCGAGGGCCAGATGAAGCTTGGACATTAACGTTTCTTTCTCGTGGAACACAGGTGAGCAAAAGCAAAGGCCGGCCCTCTGGCGAGGGCCGGCCTTATTACTCGGTTCTGCTGGACGGGCAAAGGCGCTCTGGCGCCGTGCCCACCACTTCAACGTGCCGCCGGAGTGGGTTGATCCCTACCCCGCGCCGTCGCGTGGCGTGTCTACTGCGCCGGGATGTACTTGCCATCCTTGACGGTCAGCAGGATCCGGGCGCGGTCGTCGACGCCGTAGCGATCTTTCTCGGTGAAGTTGTAGACGCCCTGGCTGGCAGCCATTTCCTTCTCGGACAGCATCGCCTGGCGGATCGCTTCGCGGAATTCCGGCGTGCCGGGCTTGGCGGTCTTCAGCGCCACCGGGATCAGGCGCTTCAACAACTCGAAGGCGTCGTAGGAATGGCCGGCGAACTGGCTGCGGCTGTTGGCACCGTACTTGGCCTCATAGGCCGCGTTGAGCGCGAGGCCGGGCTTCTTGGTCAGCGCCGAATCGGGCTGGCCTTCCGGGTTCATCACCGGGCCGGACGCCATCAGCACGCCTTCGGCCGAGGCGCCGGCGATGCGGATGAAGTCCATCGAGGCGGCGCCGTGGGTCTGGTAGATCAGCCCCTTGTAGCCGCGCGCGCGCAATTCGGATTGCGGCAGGGCCGCAGCCGTGCCGGAAGCGCCGACCAGCACCACATCGGGATTGGCAGCCAACAGCTTCAGCACCTGGCCGGTCACCGACGTATCCGGGCGCGCAAAGCGCTCCTCGGCGGTGATGGTCATGCCCATCGGCCCGGTCTGGGTCTTGAGATCGTTGAACCACAGGTCGCCGTAAGAATCCGAATAGCCGATATAGCCGATGGTTTTGACGCCCTTGGCCTTCATATGGTCGTACATCACCTTGCCGACGATCGGCACCGGCTGCGGCATCCCGACCGACCATTTGGCGCGCTCGGGCGTGATCGGGAACGGCGCCAGGCCGAAATGCGGAATGCCGGCCTCGTTGGCGACGGTCGAGACCGCGATGGTCGGCGGCGTGATCGACGAACCCATAATGATATCGGCCTTGGACTCGGTGACGAAACGCCGCGCATTGGTCGTCGCAGTGGTCGGATCACCGCCGTCGTCGAGCACGATCACCTTCAGCGGCACGCCGCCGATTTCTTTCGGCACGAATTCCAGCGAATTGCGCTCGGGAATGCCCAGCGCCGCCGCCGGGCCGGTGGTGGACACGGTGATGCCGATGGTGATCTCGGGGGTCTGTGCCTGCGCCACTCCGGCGACGGCCAGCGAGGCAGCGACAGCCGCGATCGCCAAACTGAGTCTGGTCATTGGTTTCTCCCTGGTGGTTTTGTTTTTATAATTTGGTCTTAAGCAAGTTCGAACGCGTAATCAGCCCCTTCTTTAGGTCAGGGCGGTGGTAAAGTCAGCCCCGCGGCTCAGGTCGTAATGACGCTGGCCGTCCCGGCATATATCGCCTCGATCAGTTCGGCGCGATGCTCCAGCACCGCGCGCTGGTTGACCGAGCCTTTGTCGGTGACTTCGCCGCGGTCGATCGACAGTGGCGTATCGAGCAATACCGCGCGGGCGATCCGGGTCGAGGACCCCGTCGATCCCGCCATGAACTGTACCAGCCGGTCGCGAAAGGCGTCGCGGATCAAGGGATCGGCGGTCGCGGCGGCGAGATCGTTCAGCGGCAGCGCCGGGTTGATCAGCCGGCAGCCGTCGAGATCGAGGATGACAAGGGCCGAAAGCTCGTCGCGGTTGATGCCGGCGATCACGACGTCGCGGACCAGCGGCGCGCAGGTGGCGACGAAGCGCGCGCGCAGCGGGCCGACGCTGACCCAGGTGCCGGAGCCGAGCTTGAAATCCTCGGATATGCGGCCGTCGAAATCGAACCCGGCGGTGAAATCGTCGGGATCGACCGGCTTCAGCGCGTCGCCGAAGATGTAGTAGCCTTCCTCGTCGAAGGCCTTCGCAGTCAGCTCCGGCTGGCGCCAGTAGCCCGGCGTGATGTTCGGCCCCTTGGCGCGGACTTCCAGTTTGCCGTTGTTCGGCACCAGCTTGGCTTCATTCCCCGGCACCGGCAGCCCGACATGGCCGGAGCGGCTGGTGGCGGGGGTCACAGACATAAAGTACGGCGAGGTTTCGGTGGCTCCGAGCCCGGTCAGCATCGGTACCCGCGCGCCCGTGGCCAGCACCGAGAGCTCGTCGAGGCTGTTCCAGACATAGGGTGACAGGCCGGCGCCGCTGAAGAACATCGCATGCAGTTTCGAGAAGAACTTCGTGCGCAACTCGGCGTCTTCGCGCAGATAAGGAAGCAGCGACTCGTAGCCCTTCGGCACGTTAAAATACACCGTCGGCGAAATTTCCCGGAGATTGCGGATGGTCTGTTCGATGCCCGCCGGCGTCGGCTTGCCGGCGTCGAGATACATCGAACCGCCATTGAGCAGCGTCAGGCCGATATTGTGGTTGCCGCCAAAAGTGTGATTCCACGGCAGCCAGTCTATAATCACGGGCGGCTCGTCTTTCAGGAACGCCATCGTATCGCGGATCATGATCTGGTTGGCGCACAGCATCCGCTGGGTATTGATGACCGCCTTGGGGTTGCCGGTCGAGCCTGAGGTCAGCAGAAATTTGGCGATCGTATCGGGACCGATAGCGTCGTGCACGACGTCGAGATCGGCGGCCTCCGGCGTCACCAGCAATTCGCCTAGCATGGTGACGTCGCGATCCGGCAGCACGCCGCGCGACACCACGACCTCGGCGTCCTCCGGGACATTGAGGCGGATCGCGTCGGCAAAGGGGGCGGCATCATCGACGAAGACGAGGCCGGGCGTCAGCAGCTTCATGAGATACGAGAGCTTGCCGTAGTCCTTCGATATCAGCGAATAGGCCGGCGACACCGGCGCAAACGGAATCCCGGCATACAGCGCACCGAAAGCGATCAGTGCGTGATCGAGCGAATTGCCGGACAGGATCACGATCGGCCGATCGGCCGACAGGCCGCGCGCCAACAACGCCGAGGCGATCCGACGCGCCGCATCGAGCATCTGCGCATAGGTGATTTCGCGCCAGCCACCGGCCTCGGCGCGCTCGGCCATGAAGACGCGGTCAGGCGCTTCGCGCGCCCAATGATGCAGCCGGTCGGTGATACGGACCGGATAGTCGCCGAGTGCGGTGGCCGGGCGGATATAGATGGTGCCGTCGTCACGACGATCGATCGTGATGCCGATATCGCCGAACGAGATCGGGCGCAGCGGATGCGCCGTATTCGCTATGGTCTGATCGCCTTTTGCGGCTGTTGCAGACATGTTGTTTCGACCCTGGTTTATAGTTCGGAGAGATCAGCCGGGCTTGACCTTGCCCGCCTTGCGATCAAGGAAATCACGGATGCGCTTCTTGGCCTCCTGGTCGCTCTGGGCTACGCTGGCCATCAGCGCCTCCAGCATCAGCCCGGTCTGCGGGCTGGCTTCGGCGATCAGCGGCAGCGCCTGCAACACAGCAAAATTCGTCAGCGGCGCATTTTGCGCGACGCGTTCGGCGAGTTCGACCGCCTTGGCCAGCGCGCCGCCCTGCTCCGTCAGATATTGCGAGAATCCGAGCCCCACGCCTTCGGTCGCGGTGTAGACCCGGCCGGTCAGCATCATGTCCGCCATCCGCGCCACGCCGACCAGCCGCGGCAGCCGCACCGATCCGCCGCCGCCGACGAAGATGCCGCGCTGGCCTTCCGGCAGCGCGTAATAAGCAGTGGGGTCAGCAACCCGGATATGACACGCGCAGGCGAGTTCGAGCCCGCCGCCGATCACCGCGCCCTGCAGCGCCGCAATAGAGGGTACGCGAGCATGCTGGATGGCGTCGAACACGCGGTGCCACATCCTGGAATGCATCAGTCCGGCAGTAGCGTCACGCTCGGACAGCTCGGAGAGGTCGAGGCCTGCGGAAAAATGCGCGCCGATACCGTGAAACACGACGGCGCCGATGGCTTCCGGCAGCGCGGCGAAGGTGCGCTCGATCTCAAGGATAATGCCGTCGTTGAGCGCGTTGCGCTTCGCCGGCCGGTTCAGGCCGATGGTCATCACGCGACCGACGGTGTCGATGGTCAGGAGCGACGGAGCGGTGGTGGAGGTAGCATCGGTCATGGCAGGGAATAGGTCCTAACTGGAATAATTATACGTTATAACTAATTTGACGTGAGTCAATCTTGCACTGCGGTACGATGACTCGCCTCTTTCCCTCTCCGCTCGAAGCGAAGCTTCGCTAACCGGGCGACGGTGGACCGGACGAAGCCCGGGCCGGGACAGGGGAAGCAACGCCGCTCACAACACCTGATGCACCGCGATCTCCACGCGGTCCGGATGCCTTGCGCCGACGCCGATGAACAGGTGCTGCATCAGCCAACGATAGTTCGGGCTGCCTGTCTCGAATTTCGGCACCGAGCGGAAATAGATCAGATCGGGATCGACGATCTCGCCGCGCGCGATGCGGTCGAGGGCTTCCTTCGGGCCGAAGCGCATGCCGATATTGTCGATGTAGATCACCGCGCCGTCGTCCATCTCGAAGGCATATTTGGCTTCGAGTTCGGTGAAGCCGTCCGGCCGGATGGTCTGGAAATCCGCGCCGACCGGGTAGATCGTGCCATGCATCCCCTCGCCGCGCACTTCGCCACCGAGAATCGGGATGACGCGGCGCAGGCCGTGACCGAGTTCGCCGGCCACGATCGGCACGCCGATCTTGATGGCGAGAGTGAAGACATACTTCGTCTGGAGTTGTGGCGTCATGGTCATCCGATCATCCGCATGGGCAGCCAGGTGGCGATCAACGGGAACAGCACCAGCAGCACCAGCCGGATCAGGTCGGTGACGACGAAGGGCAGCACGCCCTTGAAGATGGTGGACATGCTGACGTCCTTGATCACGCTCTTGATGACGAACACGTTCATGCCAACCGGCGGATGGATCAGACCGAGTTCGACCGTCATGACGATAACGATGCCAAACCAGATCGGATCGAAGCCGAGCGCCATCACCACCGGAAACACGATCGGCACGGTGAGGATCACCATGGCCATCGCGTCCATCAGGCAGCCGAGCACCAGATACATCAGCAGGATCAGCGCCAGCACGCCGTAGCGGCCGATGCCGAGACTGGTGAGGAATTCGGTGACGTGCTGCGGCGTCTGCGTGATGGTGAGAAAATAGCCGAAACACAAAGCGCCGATCAGCACGGTGAACACGGCCGCCGCCGTGCGCGTCGCCTGCAGCAGCGATTGCAGGATGCCCTCCTTGTTCAGCTTGCCGCGAAGCACGCCGATGATAAAGGCGCCAACCGCGCCGACCGCGCCGGCCTCGGTGGGGATGAAGAAGCCGCCATACAGCCCGCCGATCACGAACACGAACAATAGCAACGGTGACCAAACGTCGCGGATCGCCAGCGCGCGCTCGTGCCACGACGCCTTCGGCCCCGCCGGCAGGAAGTCCGGCTTGACGACGCCGATGATAGCGATGGTGATCATGTGCATCACGATCGCCAGCAGGCCGGGCACGATGCCGGCGATGAACAATTTGCCGATGTCCTGCTGGGTGATGATGCCATACACCGCCAGCACCGTGGACGGCGGCAGCATCGCACCGAGCGTGCCCCCGACCGCAATCACGCCCGTGGCGAAGCTTTGCGGATAGTTGAAGCGCCGCATTTCCGGATAGGCCACGGCAGAGAACGTCGCGGCGGTCGCTACCGACGAGCCGGAAATCGCGGCAAAGCCGCCGCAGGCGGCGATGGTGGCGATGCCGAGCCCGCCCTTCCAGTGGCCGACAAAGGTGTTGGCGGCGCGGAACAGTTCGCGACTGATGCCGGACACCGAGACGAAGGCGCCCATCAGCAGGAACATCGGGATCACGCCGAAGGAATAGTCCGTCACCGTGCGCATCGTGGTCTGGCCGACCAGCTTCAGCGCCGGCGCAAAGCCGGTGAGATAGCCAAAGCCGGTGATTCCCACGAGACCCATCGCCATGCCGACCGGCACGCGCAACAGCATCAATATGAACAGGCTGACGAACCCGATCAGCGCGACCGCTTCATTGCTCAATTCCATGCGATCACTCTGCCGTATTGATTTTGGGATCGTGCATCTGATCGGGGTGGAAGATCAGCCTGTAGGTCCGGAACGCGATCAGCAGCACGGCGGCGCCGTCGCCGATCCAGGACACCAGAAAGAACGGCCAGATCGGCAACTGCAGGTCCATCGTGACGATGTTGCTGTTGTAGGTGTCGACTACCTTGTCGAACAGCGTGTAGGTCTGCACGCTGACCACGAACAGCAGCACCAGCGTCGCAAACACGTCGATCCATCGCTGGTATTTTGGCGTGGCGTTGGCCCAGACGAGATCGACGGTGATGTGCGAGCCGCGATACGAGGTCGCGGCGATGCCCCAGAAGATCAGGATGCCGAGCAGAAACTGGCCGACATTGTAGTAATCGGGGATCGTCACGGCAAAGAATTTGCGCATGAACACCGCGATGAAGGTGTTGAGCGCGACGATGCCGACGAACAGGGCTGCGATCCATTCGATGGAATCGATGAAGCGGTCCATAACGTTCTTGCGCGGCGGGCCAAGCGGCCCACCGACGACACCGTCAGTAGTGATTTCGGGAGTAGCGGTCATGATGACTGGTTCAATTTTTTATCCCGAAGGTCGGCCATTCCGGGGCGCGAGCAGCGTCAGCTGCGAGCGAACCCGGAACCCCGAGAGGGTAACGAACATCTCTGGGTTCCGGGTCTGCACTCCGACCGACTGCGCCGGTCAGAGCGCATCCCCGAATGACAGATTGGTGCCTTACAGCCCCGCGTCGAACTTCTTCAGCGCCGCCTTCAATTCCGCGTCGATCGCATCCGCATCGCCGCCGGCTTTCTTCACCGCCGCCGCCCAGCTGGCGTGCAGCGGTTCGACGCCCTTCTTCCACTCGGCGAGCTGTTCCGGCGTCAGCTTGTAGACCTCGTGGTCTGGCAGCGCCTTCATCTTGACGCGGCCGTTGGCCTCGAAATCGACCCAGGGATCGGTGACCTTGGACGCCCATTCCGGCGTGCAGTGGTCGTCGATGATCTTCTTCTGGCCATCCGACATCGAATTATATTTGGCGAGGTTGATGTTGTAGGTGAACACCGTGGCATAAAGCGGCACGTCGATGTGATACTTGACGACCTTGTCGATGCCGAACAGGAAGATCGAGCCCCACGGGAAGGCGATCTCGTCGGCGACGCCGCGCTCGATCGCGTCGCGCGATTCCGGCGCCGAAGCCTGCACGTTGGTGCCGCCGAACAACTTGACCATTTCGCCGATCGTGCTCTGCGCCGGACGCACCTTCACGCCGTTGAGATCGGCGGGCACCAGGATCTTCTTCTTGCCGTGCAGCGAGCCTGGATCGTGGATGAAGGCGAAGCACAGCTTGGTGTCCTTCATCTCGGTCTTGGCGTATTTCTGGTACCATTCGTTGAGCGCCAGCGTTCCCTTCTTGCCGTCGGCGAACACGAAAGGCAATTGCCCCGCGGCGACGATCGGGAAGCGGCCGGGCTGATAGCCGGGGTTGATGTAGGTGATGTCGGCGATGCCGTCGCGCGCCATGTCGTAATGGTCGAACGCCTTGCCTAGCTGCTCGGAGGGGAACACCGACATTTTGATCGTGCCGCCCGAGGCCTTCTCGATATCGGCGGCCCAGGCCTGCGTGGCCGGCACCAGCGGATGCGCCGGCGGCACCCACAACGAGACTTTCATGGTGACGGTCTTGTCCTGCGCCAGAGCAGGATGGATGGCAGATGTGACTGCAGGTATCGCGCACGCAGCCACAAGCAACGCCAGAATGGCTTTCCTCATCGACGTATTCTCCCGGTCTAAATTATGTTTTTCGCCGGACTTTGATCGTCCCGCTGTTATTTGATTAACATGTTATCTAACTGGCAAGCCGTTGCAAGATCGATGATGCGGGGGATCGACATTTTCTCCCCCGGAAGAACAAGCCTCGACTAGGCGCTTGAGAATATTGTTATATGATATAATCATCATTGCAAGCTGGGCCTCCGAGGCCTGCGCTTGACTCACAACCAGCCGCGTTCGACACCGGACCGACACTATCGCGGGAGCTTCACGTTGCGGACAAAAGTAGCCATCATCGGCGCCGGCCCGGCGGGCATGCTGCTCGGACAACTTCTGCATTCCTATGGAATCGACAACGTCATTCTGGAGCGCAAGGACCGCGACTACGTGCTGGCGCGCATCCGCGCCGGAGTGCTCGAACAGGGCACCGTCGGCCTGCTGGAAAAGCTCGGGATCACTGAGCGGCTGCAGCATGAGGGGCTGATCCACGACGGCATCGAATTGCTGTTCGGCGGCGTCCGGCACCGCATCGACCTCAAGCACGCCTCCGGCGGCAAGGTCGTCACCGTCTACGGCCAGACCGAAGTCACCCGCGACCTGATGGACGCCCGCGCCACGGCCGGGCTCACCACTATCTACGATGCCGACAATGTCAGCCTGCATGATTTCGACGGCGACCGGCCGCGCGTGCGCTACGTCAAGGATGGCGTCAGCCACGAGATCGCCTGCGACTTCATCGCCGGCTGCGACGGCTTCCATGGCGTCTCCCGACAGAGCGTGCCGGCGGACGCCGTGAAGACGTTCGAGCGGGTCTACCCGTTCGGCTGGCTCGGCCTGCTGTCGGATACGCCGCCGGTGTCGCCGGAACTGATATACACCAACCACGAACGCGGCTTCGCTTTGTGCTCGATGCGCTCGCCAACCCGCAGCCGCTACTATGTGCAGTGCGCATTGGACGAAAAGGTGGAGGACTGGTCCGACGACCGGTTCTGGGACGAATTGCGCTCCCGGCTTGACCCGGAAGCTGCAGAGGCGCTGGTCACCGGCCCTTCGCTGGAGAAGAGCATCGCGCCGCTGCGCAGCTTCGTCGCCGAGCCGATGCGGTTCGGCAAACTGTTTCTCGCCGGCGACGCCGCGCACATCGTGCCGCCGACCGGCGCCAAGGGGCTGAACCTCGCCGCTTCCGACGTACATTACCTGTCGCAGGCGCTGCGCGAATTCTACGACGAGAAGTCGTCGGCCGGGATCAACGGCTACTCCGCGCGCGCGCTCCAGCGGGTGTGGAAGGCGGTTAGGTTCTCGTGGTGGATGACCTCGATGATGCACCGCTTCCCCGACAATGACGGCTTCGCCACCAAGCTGCAGCAGGCCGAACTGGACTATGTCGTACATTCGGAAGCCGCGACTTCCGCGCTGGCGGAGAACTATGTGGGGCTGCCGTACTAATTGAAACGCCGTCATTGCGAGCGCAGCGAAGCAATCCAGAGAGCGGAGGCTCGGAAAGACTGGATTGCTTCGTCGCAAGAGCTCCTCGCAATGCCGGAAGGGAGCGTGGCCCGGGCCGCTCGCGTTTTAAACTTTGTTGGCGTGGTGTTCGTGCGCGTTTGGGTTCAATGAAACGGCAACGAACCGGATGCCCGTAATGACCGACACCGACATTCCCGATGGCTTCGCCCGCCACACCCGCAGTTCTCCGCTGACCGAGCCGTGGGAGCCGATCTATTCCAAATCCACCGACCGCGCCGTGCTGATCGGGCTGCGTCTGACGCGGCCGCATACCAATTCGCGCGGTATGGCGCATGGCGGATTGATCACGTCGCTGGCCGACAATGCCATGGGCATGAGCTGCGGCCACGTGATCGGCGGCGGGGCCCGGCTGGTGACGGTCAACCTGTCGGTCGATTTTCTGGGACCCGCGCAGGTCGGGCAATGGCTGCAGGTCGAGAGCGACGTGATCAAGACCGGCAACCGGCTTTGCTTCGCGCAGGCGCTGGTCACCGCCGACGGCGTGCCCTGCGCGCGTGCCAACGGCACTTTCAGCGTGGCCCAGCCGAAGGTCTAACGGAGAATTTGCGCACGTCGAAATTCCAGTTGCAGGTTTCGGCCGTGAGGTCGATGAAGGCACGAACTTTGGCCGACAACAGGCGCGATGTCGGATAGACGATATGGATCGGCATCGCGGGCCGTTCAAAACGGGACAGAACCGTCTTGAGACGCCCTGCCGCAAGCGCCTCCGCTGCCTGATAGGCGAGCACGCTGGTCAGACCGCCGCCGCGTTCGGCATGCCAGATCGCCGCATCAGCGACGTTGCAGGTAAAGCGCGGCGTGTGCGCCACGCGGATATCCTCGCCGTTCTCGACGAAACGCCATTCGGGAGGCACTGCGACGCCGCCAAACTGAATGGTATCGTGAGCCGAGATGTCCTTCGGCAGCTTCGGAGTGCCGCGACGGGCAAGATAGTCAGGCGACGCGACCACGATACGCCGCATGCTGCCAACGACTCGCGCGACCAGACTTGAATCTGCGAGATGGCCGATCCGCACCGCAGCATCGACGCCGTCCTCCACCAGATTGACGAGGTGGTCGGTCAACCGCAATTCGCCACTGACGTTCGAATAACGCTGAAGGTAGAGCGACATCAGCGGCGTAACGTGAATACGCCCGAACCCCACGGGCGCCGAAACGATCAGACGCCCGTTCGGCTGGGTACGTTCCGCCTGCGCCGCGCTCTCGGCTTCTTCGACATCTCCCAGGATGCGGCGGGCCCGCTCGAGATAGCGCGCGCCGATATCGGTCAACGTCACCGAGCGCGTGGTCCGCTGCAGCAGGCGCGCGCCGAGTCGATCTTCGAGTGCGGCGACGTAACGGGTCACGGCGGAAGCCGACAGCCCGAGCTTGCGCGCGGCTGGAGCGAACCCCTTGAGGTCCGCCACCGCGACGAAGGTCGTCATAGCTTCGATCCTATCCATCCCGTTATTTCATATCCTGCAATAATGAACTGTCAATTGAGACGATTATGGCGGGCGCAGGAGCGCCCTATGTTGGTGCGATCGGGGCGGTGCAGCTCTGTTTGAAAGGTCGGACCGATGTCAGACGTTCACACCTACTCAAGCGACGTGGCCTTCAGCGCCGCGGTCAAGGCGATCCAGGCCCGCAAGGGGTCGCGAAAAGCCTATGCGCATGTCGAGGAGAATGGCGGTTGGCGTACCGAGATCGATGACAATCTAGCGGCCTTCCTTGCCGAGACCGACAGTGTGTTCTTCGCCACCGCCAGCGCCGATGGGCAGCCCTATATCCAGCATCGCGGCGGGCCTAAAGGGTTCATCAAGGCGCTCGACGGGCACACGCTGGGATTTGCCGACTACAGCGGCAACAGGCAGTACATCACGCAGGGCAACCTCGCTGAAAATCCCAAGGCCAACATCTTCATCATGGACTTTGCCCATCGCCGCCGCGTCAAGCTGTGGGGCACCGCGCGCGTGGTCGAGGACGATGCGGCATTGCTGAAGTCGTTGATGCCGCAGGATTACAAGGCGCGTCCCGAGCAAGCGATCCTGTTCACCATCGCGGCATGGGATACCAACTGCCCGCAACACATTCCGCAGAAGTTTGACGCTCCCGATGTGGCGGCTGCACTGGCGTCGCGCGACGCGCGGATCGCCGAACTGGAAGCAGAACTGGCGAAGCCGAGGGGATAGACGCCGCTCGCGTCATTGCGACGTCGCGACGATGCTGCCCTGTATCCGGCGGGGATTTTCGCGTAGACAGCCGCGATGGAAACCGCCACCGCCCTGCCCGATGACGTCGGCCCTTGCCAGGCCTGCGGCGCCTGCTGTTCGTATTCCAGCAACTGGCCGCGCTTCACCACCGAAGATGACGCCGATCTGGATCTGATTCCGGAAAAATTCGTCAATGACAGGCTGTCCGGGATGCGCTGCGAGGGCGATCGCTGCTCGGCGCTGACCGGCAAGGTCGGCACGCATACCGCCTGCGGGATCTATGCGATCCGGCCGGAAGTGTGCCGGACCTGCCTGCCCGGCGATCCCGAATGCGACATGGCGCGGCGCCGGCATGGCATGCCCGCACTGGTCATGCCGTAACGGCGCTCAGGCCGTAACGTAGGTACCCTGAACAACCGACGGGGTCGCTTCCTCGGCGACGTCTTCGTCGATCTCGTCATCGACCGCCGTGAAGGTCGAAAGCGGCTTGGTCGACAGCGTGATCGCCTTGCGGTTGCCGTAGGAAGACGCAGCCGCGGGACGCGACACCGCGGTTTCGTGCGACAGCGCATACAGCGTCGAGCCGACGCGGCCGCCAAGCTGCATCAGTTCGCGTTCGTCGCAGCTCGCGGCGATGGCGATGGCCAGCGAATGCAGGTGGCTTCGACGGTAGCAGAACAGCGCCAGCATCGCACGCACATCGGACGAAACACTCTCGACGAGCTGCGGCAGGCCATTCTCGCTGGCCCGGTACATCGCACCGAGCAGATCTTCCTGGACCGGGCAGAAATCGTTTTCAAAGGCTTGTCGGCTGGACCACATGGCATTTCTCCTCGATGATGAGGATGCCGCGCAATTTCCTAACGAGGGGTTAACCAAGACCCTTTTCAGCGTTACGCCCCCTTGAATTTGGATTCCGAATCAGACAATCACCGCCGCATTTCGGCCGTATTGGAACCCGTGATCAGGCGTTCGCAACGATCAGGATGGCCAGCAGGAAGTCCGTAACGTGGTGCAGCGCCTGATCCACACCAAGCAGCCACCAGAACCAGGGGTGGCCGGGAGTGATCTGGTAGCGGGCGACCAGAAACCCCTTGATGCGATCGATCGTGATGTGAATCGCAAAATCGATCAGGCCGATGAACCACAGTTTCGGCTGCACGGCGGCGACCAGCGCCGTGGTCAGCACACCGTGAATGGCGACATGCGTCAGCAGCGGCAGCGCCCAGCCGGTCTTCTGGTCCTTGCCGATCGCCATCCAGGCGTTTTGCAGAAAGAAGTCGGCGATGACATGCTTGACCGTGAGGGCGAGCATCCAGGCAATCAGCGCGCCCAGAGCGATCGACGATGAGAGTGCGGGAAACGACAAAGGGATGTCCTTCTCACCGGGCCAGCGAACAGATCGTAATCTGCGCGCACCCATTTATGACATTGCGGAACCCGAAATGCATCGGTTCCTTTATCCGCCTTCCACAGGAGACGAAGGAAGAAGAGCACCCGCCCGGATCTCCGCAATGATCTTGCGCAATTCATCACCCTTCGGATCGCGCGGCGCGTGGCTGGCCTGCGTGATGGCGGCGGCGAGGTCCGGCAGAAGCAGCCCCCCATCGAATACCGGCTTCGCCAGCCCGTCGATGATCTGGTGCCAGGCCGCCACACCATGCCGATAGCCGGTACCGTAGCCTTCGATCATACTGGCGGTCTGGACAACGGCGCCGGCCGCATCGGGCTGCCTGGTCAGCGCGCGATCGATCATATGAAGCCAGCGCCCGACCCAGACGCGCTCGGTGGCATATCGCACCGACAGCCGCCGCGAACGACGCAGCGACGCTTCCCCCCTCAGGCGCAGCAAGCTCCACCAACCGGCATTGCTAAAGCGGATAGGCACCGTGCGGTGCGAACAGCCGATCCGTTCGACAGCCCATAACAGCGGCTCGCCGACGATCGCCGGCAGCGCCGACAGCAATTCGTCGCAGCGAAAGCGGCGGACGTCGACTGCGGCGCGGCCGTGGCGCGGCGGCTCGCGCAGCTTGAGTTGCGCGATGCGGATGGCGTCGTGATAAGCCATCCGCTCCGCCAGCAGACGGGCGATCTCGCCGAACAGCGCGTCATCGACGCCGCGGCGACCGACGAAGCGGCGCAGCCGGTCGCAATAGAGCTGCGCATAGGCCGCCCCCTGATAGTCGGTCAGCAGCGCCACACCGGCGTTCGCAACGGGCAGCACGGCCTCCGGCAAGCCAGCCGGCAAAACCGCCGGTGCGGATTGGTCCGGCCCCGCCAGTTCAGTGAGCGTGTTGCGGATGACGTTGATGAAGCCGGGCACGGCGGTTCCCGATGCTCAGGCGCGCTGCGCTGCGCCCGCGATCAACGGCGCCTCGAACTGCGCCAGCCGCGTTTCCAGTTTGCCTATATTCTCGAACAAGCGCGCCGAGGCGAGCTTGAGGAAGAAAAATCCGAATTCCGGGTTCTGCACATAGAGCTCCTCGACCTGGCTGTAGCTGACGGCGAGCACGTCTCCGGCCTCGATGCATTCCAGCGTCTGGGTGCGTTCGTTGCTGGGCGACAACATGCCGAGTTCGCCGACAATGGCACCCACCGGCAGTTCAATCTCGGATTCGACCAGCCGATATCTCCCGCTGACGATATAGAACATGTCCTCGGCTTTTTCGTCCTTGTAGAACAGCACCTCGCCGGTCCGGCAGCGCCGCTTGGTCATGAACGGCTTCAGCCATTCCATCGACAGGTCGGAGGACACCGACTTCTTCACGTCGCGGACCAGTTGCAGCATCTGGTGCAGGCGATAGCCGTTCAGCGGCAGCAGCACCGCATGCAGCGCCATCACAGGATAGTTGTGCGTCGGGATCGAGATGGCGATCAGCAGCAAATTACTCAGGACGCCGAACACCCGCAGCGGGATCATGGTCCGCATGGTGCAGGTCGCCAGCACGAAGATCGTGGCGAAGACGGTGCCAGCGTGTTGCAGGTAGGAGAGATCCATCGGAGCCAACCGTTTCCAGGAGGGGCGTAGTTTGGCGGCACTATAGCCGAACTCGGCGGGGATTACCGCCCCGCAACCGGCAGCGTTGACGCGCCGGGTCGGCGCGGGCACGGTCCGCGCCCCAGTCCAAGGAGAACGACATGTCGGAAACGACGGCCCCCGCATCATTGCCCATCCTGACCGTCGACGGCCCCCGCGCCACCATCCGGCTGAACCGCCCGAAACATTTGAACCGACTGCAGCAAAGCGATCTCGACCACCTCCTCGTGCTGTTCGACCAGATCGAGGCCGATCCGGCGATCCGCGTGATGGTGCTGACCGGCACCGGCCGCGCCTTCAGCGCCGGCTTCGATCTGGGCTCGATTGCCGAGCGCTCGCAGAGCGAACCGCAGCAACAGAGTGCCGGCTCATCCTTCGAGATCGTCGCCAACCGGCTCGAGGACATCGCCCTGCCGACGATCTGCCGGCTCAACGGCGGTGTCTACGGCGGCTCCACCGACCTCGCGCTGGCCTGCGACTTCCGCATCGGCGTGGACACGTCGGAGATGTTCATGCCGGCAGCAAGGCTCGGGCTGCATTACTACAAAGGCGGCATCAAGCGTTACGTGACGCGGCTCGGCGTCGATAACGCCAAGCGGCTGTTCCTGACCGCACAGAAACTGGACGCCTCCGAGATGCTGCGAATCGGCTACCTCACAACGTCGGTGCCAGCCGAGGCGTTGGACGAGGAAGTGGACAAGCTTGCCACGATCCTCGCCGGCAACGCGCCCCGCGCCATGGCCGGCATGAAGCGCGCGATCAATGAATTCGCTCGCGGCGAACTCGATGAAGCTGCCGCCGACCAGCGCGCCCGCGACAGCATGCGCGGCGACGAGATCAAGGAAGGGATTGCGGCGTTCGGGGAGAAGCGTGCGCCGAGCTTTTAATTGTCATTCCGGGGCACGCGAGCGTGAGCTCGTGCGAGCCCGGAATCTCGACATGATAGAGCACTTCTGGATTCCGGGTCCGCCCGCATACGACTTCGTCGCACGCAGGCGCCCCGGAATGACATTCTCCCCTATTCCACAAACGTCGCGACTTCAGGCAATGCCGCCCGCGTTGTGCGATAGCCGTTGACCTTGTTCTCTCCGTCGGCAAAGCCGAACGAGATGCAGCAGACGACGCGGCGGTCGTCACCCATGCTGAAATGTTTTCGCACCACCGCGGAATGAAACGCCAGTGCCGCCTGCGGCACGGTGGCCAGGCCCAGCGCCTGCGCCGCCAGCATGAAACTGGTGACATAGCCGCCGCAATCCACTGCGCCGTAGACGCCAAGCGCCTCGTCGGTGGTGATAATGGCCACATGCGGCGCGCCGAAGAAGTTGAAATTTTCCAATGCCTGTTTGGCGTAGGCCGCCTTGTCGCCGCGCACGATGCCCAGCGTGTTGTAGAGTTGGAAGCCGCTCTCACGGCGGCGGTCTTGATAGACACCGCGGTATTCGCGCGGAAACGGAAAATCGCCGGTATTCGGCGTCCCCGCCGCGGCGACCGGATAAACGGCGTCGCGGAATTTCTGTGTCGCTTCTCCGGACGTGATCGTCACCTGCCACGGCTGGCTGTTGCACCACGAGGCCGTCTTTTGCGCGGCGGCGAGAATGCGCTCAATGGTCACGCGCGGCACCTGCTCGGGCTTATAGGCGCGGCAGGAATAGCGCGCAGATAGCAGGGTCTCCAGCGTGTCGATGGGAGCGGTCATATTCGGCCTTATCTGCCCTTCGTCGGGATCTTGTTGAACGGCACGTCCTTGTCGACGCGAATGTCACCGGGCAGACCTAGCACGCGCTCGGCGATGATGTTGCGCAGGATCTCGTCGGTGCCGCCCGCAATGCGGATCGAGGGCGATTGCAGGATCATCGCCTGAAACGCGCCGGCAGCCTCGGCATCCTGGTCCGTCAGCGCACCCGAAGCACCCTGCAGGTCGGCGGCGAACATCGCGATGTCCTGCAGCATTGCGCCAGACACCAGCTTGCCGATGGAATTTTCAGGACCCGGCCGGTCGCCCTTCGACAGCGCCGAGATCGCCCGGTAGCTGGTGTATTTCAGGCCGGAATTCTTCACCGCCCAACTCGCCAGCTTGGAGCGCACCGCGCGGTCGTCGATCGCCGGGCCGTCCTCCAGCATCAGATTGCTGGCGAACTCGAACAGTTCGGGAAAGCCGGTGGAGAGCCGCGCGCCGATCGACATACGCTCGTTCATCAAGGTCGTCAGCGACACGTTCCAGCCGTCGCCGACCGCGCCGAGCCGCTGGCTGTCCGGGATCTTCACGTTGGTGAAGAACACCTCGTTGAATTCCTGCATGCCGTTGGCCTGCTTGATAGGCTTGACCTCGACGCCCTCGCTCTTCATGTCGAGGAAGAACATGGTGAGGCCCTTGTGCTTGGGCACGTTGGGATCGGTGCGGGTGATCAGGATGCCGTAGTCGGAATAGTGCGCGCCGGAGGTCCAGATCTTCTGGCCGTTGACGATCCAGCCATCGCCATCCTTCTCGGCTCGCGTACGCAGGCCGGCGACGTCGGAGCCACCCGCCGGCTCGGAGAACAGCTGGCACCAGACTTCTTCGCCGGAGGCCAGCGGCGGCAAGTATTTACGCTTCTGCTCCTCATCGGCATAGGCCATCACGGTGGGGCCGCACATGCCCTGGCCGATCGCGAAGGGACGCGACAGCTTGTCGTAGACGCCCTCCTCCTGCTGCCAGATCACGCGCTCGATCGGCGTGGCGCCGCGGCCGCCATATTCCTTCGGCCAGTGCAGGCAGGCCCAGCCGGCATCGGCCTTCTTCTTTTGCCAGGCTTTCGAGACCGTGATCATCGCGTCGCGCTTCTCGCTGGCGCGCTCGGCCGATGGCTTTGTCAGCTCAGCCTCAAGCTCCTTCGGCGCATGCGCCGCGATCCAGGCGCGGGCTTCGGCGCGGAAGACTGCTTCCTGCGGGGTGTCATCAAAATTCATGTACTCGTCCTCGTCTCGTTATTCGTTCCCGGGACGCGGCACAGCGCGAAGTGGTGCGCCGCGTCCAGGACACCGAACTATCGTCCCCTGGTCGGGATCTGGTTGAACGGCACGTCCTTGTCGACGCGGATATCGCCGGGCAATCCCAGCACGCGTTCGGCGATGATATTGCGCAGGATCTCGTCAGTGCCGCCTTCGACGCGGGTGGCCGGCGAGCGCAGCAGCATCGCCTGGAACTTGCCGGCAACCTCGGCGTCTTCCGGACCGGACAACATACCGGCCGCGCCTTGCAGATCGAGCGCGTAAGTCGCGACGTCCTGCAGCATCGAGCCCGCGACCAGCTTGCCGATCGAATTCTCCGGCCCGGGCCGCTCGCCTTTCGACAGCGCCGAGATCGCGCGAAAACTGGTGTATTTCAGGCCGGAGGCACGCACCGCCCAGCTTGCCAGCTTTGAGCGGACCGCACGATTATCGATCGCCGGGCCATCCTCCAGCATCAGATTGCTGCAGAACTCGAACAGTTCAGGCACGCCGGTCGCCATATTGGCGCCGATCGCCATGCGCTCGTTCATCAAGGTGGTCAGCGACACGTTCCAGCCATCGCCAACCGCACCGAGCCGCTGCGCATCCGGAATCCGCACGTCGGTGAAATACACCTCGTTGAATTCAGCCTGCCCGTTGGCCTGCTTGATCGGCTTCACCTCGATACCCGGGCTCTTCATGTCCAGGAAGAACATGGTGAGACCCTTGTGCTTGGGCACATTGGGATCGGTGCGGGTGATCAGGATGCCGTAGTCGGAATAATGCGCGCCCGACGTCCAGATCTTCTGGCCGTTGATGACCCAGTTGTCACCATCCTTTTCCGCGCGGGTACGCAGCCCGGCGACATCCGACCCGCCGGCGGGTTCCGAGAACAACTGGCACCAGATATTCTCGCCGGAGGCCAGCGGCGGCAGGTAGTGCCGCTTCTGATCTTCCTGCGCATAAGCCATCATGGTCGGGCCACACATGCCGTGGCCGATGATGAACAGCGCGCCGAGCTTGCCGAACACGCCCTCTTCCTGCTGCCAGATCACCCGCTCGATCGGCGTCGCGCCGCGGCCGCCATACTCTTTCGGCCAGTGCGGCACGGCCCAGCCGGCCTCGGCCTTCTTCTTCTGCCAGGCCTTGGCGACCTCGAGAATGTTGCCGCCCTTGAGCTGGATGCGGCCGAGCGAGGCCTTGTTCAGCTCGTCTTGGTATTGTTTCGGCGCATTGGCAGCGATCCAGGCGCGCGCCTCGGCGCGAAACGCGGCTTCCTGCGGTGTGTCATCGAAATTCATGTTCTCGTCCTCACGCCGCGTTTCGCTGCCGCATGCGATCGATCAGGGTATCTTCCCAATACGACAGGCTGCCGAGACCAAGCGCCAGCGCATTGGCGCGGCGGTAGTACAGGTGGCAGTCGAATTCCCAGGTGAAGCCCATACCACCGTGGACCTGAATGTTGTTCTTGGCACAGTGCTGGAATGCCTGCGTCGCGCTGATGCGCGCCGAGGCCGCCGCTTCCGGGAGTTCGGAGGCGTTGGTGGAAAGTGCCCAGGCGCCGTAGTAGCAATTCGAGCGCGCCAAAGTCGCAGACACATACATGTCGGCCAGCATGTGTTTGACCGCCTGGAACGAGCCGATCTGGCGGCCGAAGGCGATGCGGTCGAGCGCGTAGTCGCGGCCCATCTCCAGCGCGCGGTCGGCGCCGCCGACCTGCTCGAAGCCGACCAGCACCGCGGCGCGATCGAGCACGCGGGTCAGGATGCTCCAGCCTTCATTGGCCGGGCCGAGCAGCTCGGCCTTGACGTTCTTGAACGAAATCTCGGCCTGGCCGCGCGAAGGATCAATATTGGCCAGCGCCTTGGCCTCGACGCCCTCGCTGGTGAGATCGACCAGGAACAGCGAGATATCGGTCTCGCGGCCGGTCGAACCATTGCGCGCCGCGACGATGGCGAAATCGGCTACGGCGCCGTCGGGCACCGGCCGCTTGACGCCGTTAAGCACGCCGTTGCTGGCGGTGAGCTTGATCGCAGCCGGCGACGGATTGCCGGGGCCTTCGAACAGCGCCAGCGTACCGACCGCGGCGCCCGACGCGATCGCCGGCAACCACTTCTGCTTCTGCGCCTCGGAGCCCGCCAGCATCAGTGCTTCCGCGGCCAGATACACCGTGGAGGAAAACGGCACCGGCGCCAGCGCGCGGCCCATTTCCTCCGCTATCACGCAGAGTTCGAGATGCCCGGCACCCGAGCCGCCGAACGCTTCGGGAATAGCAACGCCGAGAAAGCCCATGTCGGCGAGCCCCTTCCAGAGTTCGCGATCATAAGGCTGCTTGCCGTCGATCACCTCGCGCACCGCCTTCGGCGGGCATTTTTCCGAGAGGAAACGACGTGCTTCATCGCGGAGCTGCTTCTGGTCGTCGGAGAAATCGAAGTTCATGGGGTATGCCTTTTTATCTCTTCAGTTTTTTGTTTGCAGTCACCGCCGCCATTGCGAGGTCGGGGAAAGCTGCCTTGCAGCTTTCCCTTTAGCGAAGCGACGCGGCAATCCAGAAGGCGGCAAGCGCGGACTGGATTGCTTCGTCGCAAGGGCTCCTCGCAATGACGGGGTCGGCATTCGCGTTCACTTCAGCACCATCACATCACTTCCTGGCGGATCGGCATAGAGCTGCTCGACCAGCGCCGCGCGGCGTTGCAGACCGGCGCGCTGGTTAATGTAGCCCTTGTCGGTGAGTTCGTTGCCGTCGATCGACGCCGGCTCGACCATGAACATCGCGCGCGCGATGCGTTTGCTGCTGGCGCCTTTGGTGCCGGCATTGTGTGCCTCAAGGCCGCTCTTCAGGCTGGCCAGCACCGCAGGATGCTTCACCACTTCGGCAAAGCCCGCCTCGGGTTCGCCGATCAGGAGGCGGCAGGCAGCGAGATTGGGCCAGGCCAGCACGCCGATCCACGGCCGGTCCTGCCCCGCGATCAGCGCGTCCTGTACCACCGGCGTTGCTGCGGAAATGGCATCAGTGCGCAGGTCGCCAACATGAACGAAGGTGCCGGTGGTGAGTTTGAAATCCTCGACCACGCGACCAGAGAAGATCAGGCCCTGCACCGGATCACTATCATCGACGAACACGGCGGCATCGCCAATCTTGTAGAAGCCTTCCTCGTCGAACGCGGCTTCGGTGAGATCCGGCTGGCGGTAATAGCCCGGCATCACGTTGACGCCACGCAGCCGCAATTCGTACTTGTCGTCGACCGGCACCATCTTCAGCTCGACGCCGGGAAACGGCAGGCCGATCAGGCCGACGCGCTCTGTGTCCCAGTAAGTGCCGGTCGAGGTCGGCGAGGTCTCGGTCGAGCCCCAGCCGGTGTAAAACACGATACGTTCGCCGGTGGCGCGCACCGCCAGCGCCTGCATCCGGTCATAGAGATCGTCCGGCAGCCGCGCGCCGCCATATCCCATAACGTTCAAATTCCTGAAGAAGTTGCGGCACAGCGCGTCGTCCTTCTCCATCGCCGCGGCGAGCATGGCGTAGCCGGCCGGGACGTTGGCGTAATAGGTTGGCGAGATCTCGCGCACGTTCTTCAGCGTTTCCTCGATCAGTCCCGGCATCGGCTTGCCATCGTCGATATAGAGCGTGCCGCCCTCGATCAGCAGTGGATGAAACAGCGCGTTGCCGCCCATCGTGTGGTTCCACGGCATCCAGTCGAGATAGACCGGCGGCGGGCTATCGGGATCGCGCGGCCGGACCTGCATCATCATGGCCGCATTGGCGGTCATCATACGCTGGGTGTTGATCACGGCTTTGGGGATGCCGGTAGAGCCGGAGGTGAACAGCAGCTTGCCGATGGTGTCCGGCGTGATTTGCGCAATCGATTGCTCGACCGCCGGCGTCACCTGTGTCGCCGCCATCTCGACGAACGAAACGCTGGCGATGCCTTCGGGCGGACGGGCGACGTGAATGACGCGGATGCCCGTGAGGTCGAGCGCATCGAGCGCCTTCTGGAAGGTCGGGCCGTCCTGCACCATCACCACCGCCGGTTCGATCAGCTCGAACAGGTATTTCAGCTTGGCGTGGTCCTGGCTCATCAGCGAATAGGCCGGCGACATCGGCGCCGCCGGATGCCGCGCCTGCATCGCGGCCTGCGTCATCAGCGCGTGTTCGATGGAATTGCCGGACAGGATCGCGACCGGGCGATCGGCTTCCAGCTTCATGTCGAGCAGCGCCTGGGTCAGCGCGTCCACCGTGCGCTTGGCCTCGGCGTAAGTGAGATGACGCCACTGCCGATCGGGGCCATTGCGCTGCGCCAGCCAGACCTGGTCCGGCCGCTCTTGCGACCACTTCGCCAGCGAGGCCGGCAGATGGGTCTGGTAGTCCATCAGCGGCACGCGCGACTTCAGCACGATGACGCCGTCCGGCCGCCGCTCGACCGCGATGTCGCGTTCAAGCCAGTCGATCTTGCGGAAGGCAGGCTTTGTCAGCACCGCGGCGGCCTGCGCGTTCATGTCGTTCTCCCAAAACCACGATCTCTTGCGGACCCTGTGTTTCTTCTTGTCGCGAACGCTGGTCTTTCCCTCTGGCCGTCCGGTTCAGAGCGCCAATTACGCCCTCTCCCCTCGTGGGAGAGGGCGTCTCCGATGCCAAAACAGACCTTGATGGGTGAGGGGGCGTCGCGAAACGAGAACCTGTCCCCTAGCCCGGCCGCACTATGCACGGCTCCCTCTCCCACCTCGCAAGGCTTCGCTTTGCTTAGGGAGAGGGAAGAAAGAGAAGTACTAGCGCGGCGCCATGCGGATGGCGCCGTCGAGACGGATGGTTTCGCCGTTCAGCATCGGGTTCTCGACGATGTGCACCGCAAGGTTGCCATACTCCGAGGCGTCGCCGAGGCGCGCGGGATGCGGCACCTGCGCGCCCAGGCTGGCGCGCGCTTCCTCGTTGAGGCCCATCAGCAGCGGCGTCAGGAACAGGCCCGGCGCGATGGTGTTGACGCGGATTTTCTGCGAAGCGAGGTCGCGTGCGGCCGGCAACGTCAGGCCGACGACGCCGCCTTTTGAAGCCGCATAGGCGATCTGGCCGATCTGCCCCTCATAAGCGGCGACGCTGGCGGTGTTAATGATGACGCCGCGCTCTTCGCCGATGGCTTCCTGCTTCACCAATTGCTCGGCGAACAGCCGCAGACAATTGAAGGTGCCGATCAGGTTGACCATGATGACGTTGGTGAATTTGTCGAGCGGATAAACGCCCTGCTTGCCGACGATGCGCTGCGAGCCGCCGATGCCGGCACAATTGATCAGCACGCGCGCGGTGCCGTGTGCAGCTTCGGCCTTGGCGAGGCCGGCCTTGACCTGATCCTCGCTGGTGACGTCACCGACCACGGCAACACCGTTGATTTCGGCAGCGACAGCCTCGGCATTTTCCTGGCTGCGATCGAACACGGCAACCTTGGCGCCCCGGGCTGCCATGGCGCGCGCTGTCGCGGCACCCAACCCCGAGCCACCGCCGGTAATGAATACGGCTACGTCTTTCAGCTGCATCGAGTTTGCCTTTCCTTGGGCGTTTCCTGGTCGTTTCTTGAAGTCTTTTTTAATCGGTCCTTGGACGTTTCTTTGAATTTTTGGGACGTTTCTTGTTTTGTTGTTCGAACGATACGTTGACCGTTCCTTGAAAGCGTTTCCTCGAAGTTTCTTATTGGTTTTGATAGTTCCTTGGGCGTTTCCCGATAGATTTTTTTCTTGGTCGTCTTCGCTTCAGTTTCCTTGGGGTCGTTTCTTCTTAGCTCGTTGTCGTCAGACGGTTGAACCCGCCTTTTTGTGATTGATCAGCATGCCGTGCAGTATCATCGCTTCTAAATGGGCGACGTAGTCACGGCAGACTTCATCCGTCACCGGGCCGACGCCAATGGCGCGCGACATGGCATGACGGCTGAAGAACAGGTTATCGCAGGCGCCGATCAGGCTGGTGTAGAACATCACCGGATCGACCTTGCGGAATTCGCCGGCCACATAACCCTCGTCCAGCAAACGGCGCTGGAAGTCGAGCAGCGGGCCAACGAAGAATTTCGACACCTCGTCGGCGGATTCACTGCTGCTCTCATGCAGCAAATAGTGGATCAGCCGGTTCATGTAGGGAAACTGGTAGTAGGCCTTGATGATGCCGGCGATGTGCAGCCGCAGCTTGGCGGCGGCCGAGATCGGCTGCGCCATCAGGTAATCAAGGTTGGTCATTTCGGTGGCGGCATCGCGCGCGAGCAGCGCCAGCAGCAGGCCGTCCTTGTTGCCGAAATGATATTTAACCAGCGCCGCATTGACGCCCGAGCGCTGCGCGATCTCGCTCAGCGACACTTCGATCGAGTTGCCAGCAATCATCAATTCGTTCGCCGCAAGCAACAGCTTGTCGGCGGTCGGATTGCGTCCGGCGGTCGCTCGGCCCGGGGGGCTGGATGTCAGATTCGGCGTCATGCGAGGCGCAGATAACCCGATCATCGACGCCGACTCAAGAGTTAATTGACCGATTGACTAAACAGTTTTGCGACCATTTAATCCGCTCCACCGGCAAGTGAACGGCTGCAGCCCTTGCTCCCCCACGGTGCTTCACGGCGCGGGGCAGGGAAAGACCAAACGAGCGGAAAAATCCGCCGATTTCCGAGGAAACGCCTGATGAGCCATCCCTCCATCCACGCCCGCACCCATCCCGACAAGACCGCTTATCTGATGGCCGGCTCCGGTAAATCGATCAGCTACCGCGAACTCGATGCGCGATCCAACCAGGGCGCGCATCTGTTTCGCTCGCTCGGGCTGAAAGCCGGTGACCACGTCGCGTTCCTGATCGAGAATCGGCTGGAATTCATGGAGATCTGCTGGGCGGCGCAGCGCAGCGGGCTGTATTTTACGGCGATCAGCCGTTACCTCACCGCCGACGAGATCGCCTATATCGCCGGGGATTGCGGCGCCAAGGTCGTCATCACCTCGCCGAAGGGCGCCGAGGCGATCGCGCCACTGATCTCCGGTGCCCCGGACACGCTGTTTTATATCCTCGACGGGCCCCGCGAAGGCTTTCGCGACTGGAGCGCCGCGCTGGACGCCCAACCCGTGACGCCGATCGCCGATGAGGTCGCTGGCTGCGACATGCTGTATTCATCCGGCACCACCGGGCGGCCGAAAGGCATCAAGCGAGCCCAGGACAACACCCCGATCGACGTACCAAGTCCGTTCCTGAAGAAGCTCTGCGCCGACATGTGCAGCATGAACGACGACAGCATCTACCTGTCGCCGGCGCCGCTGTATCACGCCGCTCCGCTGCGCTTCAACATGATGGCGATCACGCTCGGCGGCACCTCGGTGATCATGGAAGCCTTCGACGCCGAAGAATTTCTGAAGTTGGTGGAGAAGCACAAGATCACCCAGTCCCAGGTGGTGCCGACGATGTTCGTGCGGATGCTGAAACTGCCCGACGAAATCCGGCTGCGCTACGACGTGTCGTCGTTGAAGGGCGCGATCCATGCAGCGGCGCCCTGCCCGATCGACGTCAAGGCCCGGATGATCGACTGGTGGGGTCCGATCCTGATCGAGTATTACGCGGGCTCCGAAGGCAACGGCGTCACCGTTTCGAATTCGCAGCAATGGCTGTCGCATCGCGGCACTGTCGGTCGCGCGGTAACAGGCATCCTCAAGATCGTAGACGAGAACGACCAGGAGGCTCCGGTCGGCCAGATCGGCACGGTGTATTTCGCGGATGCGCCGGTGTTCACCTATCACAACGATCCCGAGAAAACGAAGCGCGCTTATAACGACCGCGGCTGGTCAACGCTCGGCGACGTCGGCTATCTCGACGACGAGGGCTTCCTCTATCTCACCGACCGCAAGTCCTACATGATCATTTCCGGCGGCGTGAACATCTACCCGCAGGAGACCGAGGACGTGCTGATCACCCACCCCGAGATCGCGGATGTCGCAGTGTTCGGCGTGCCGAACGAAGAGATGGGCGAAGAGGTCAAGGCGGTCGTGCAGCCGCACGACATGGCGCGCGCCGGAAAGGCGCTGGAGGCCGAGTTGATCGCGTTCTGCCGCAGACATTTGTCGCCGATCAAATGCCCGAAGAGCATCGACTTCGAGGCCGAACTGCCGCGCACGCCGACCGGCAAACTGGTGAAGCGACATCTGCGCGACCGCTACTGGCCGAAGAAGGAAACGGCGCCGGCGTAAGCCCGGCTACCTGCCCCACCTGTCCTGCCAGATCTTCTCGCCAACCAGGCAATTCACCCGCGGCTCTCTTCCGGCGACCGGGATGACGCGCGGCTGCGGTTGCAGGCCGGCGACTTCCATCACCAGCTTGGTGCGGATCGCTTCCTTGAACTTCTCACGCTCCTTGATCGCCACCACGAAGGAGCCGGGGCCGCCGATCACGCAGTCCTCGTAGTACCAATCGAGATTCTCGATATCCATCGTCGAATAGGACAGTTCCTTGGCCATGATCGGCAGGCCGTTGATGACGATACCCTTGGCCAGCGCTTCGTCGCGCGCGACCGTCACCGGCGAGCCGTTATTGTTCGGCCCGTCACCGGAAATGTCGATGACGCGGCGCAGCCCGGCATAGGCGTTGTTCTCGAACAACGGCATCGCGAAATAGATCGCGCCGGAGATCGAGGTCCGCGATGCCCGCCGGATCGGCGTATTCATGATCTCGGCGGCCACCGCATCCGCGGATTCCGGGCCGTCGATGATGCGCCAGGGAATGATCACCTTCTGGTCGGTCGAGGCCGCCCATTCGAAATATGTGATGGCGATCTTGCCGGTCGGTCCGGTCTTCAGCGCGGAAAGGAATTCCTTGGAGACCAGCGCCAGAGCGTAGCCCTCGCGCTGGATCGCCAGCTCTTCCATATCCATCGAATAGGAAACGTCGACCGCCAGCACCAGTTCGACATCGACCGTGGGATCCCGGGCCTGCACCAGCCGTGCATTGGGTGCGGCCACGCTCGCGACATCGCCACCGGCAATCGCTCCGGCGACCAGCACCGCTCCAATTGAGACACACCAGCGCATAGCGGCCCTCCCGTCGAAGTCGCAATCGTGACACGCAAATGACGGCGCGCAAAGTGGTAACCGGACATCGGGTTCACAATCCGGTCAAACGCAGCGCACGGCGCAGGGCACTCATCGACAGCTTTCCCCGGTGTCATCATGATGGCTCGTCGTCCACACGGCACCCGGAGTTGCCGCTGAATGCCCGCGACCACCACCCCCCGCATCACGGTCCTGCCCAAGATCCAGCCGAAGGTCGAGCGCCCCAAGCTGTACAAGGTGATCCTCGTCAACGACGACTTCACGCCGCGCGAATTCGTCACCCGGGTGCTGCAGGGCGAATTCAGGATGACCGAGGACCAGGCGCACAAGGTGATGATCACCGCACACAAGCTCGGCGCTTGCGTGGTCGCGGTGTTCACGCGCGACGTCGCCGAGACCAAGGCCGACCGCGCCACCGACGCCGGCCGCGCCAAAGGCTATCCGTTGCTGTTCACGACGGAGCCAGAAGAGTAGCGCGTCCGTGCAGCCTGCCAATTCAACTCACTTTTACCATCGGTCGTAACCGCCGATTCAGGCCCGCATGGCAGGATGGGAGCGTGTCCCATACCCTCCGCGAGCGAATGGCCCTCCGACCCGACATCGAGTTCGGGCCTTTCCGCTTTCTGGAAGCGCTGCCCTGGCTCGTGCTGGCGGCCACCATGCGCGTACTGGCTTTCAGCACCCCGGGCCTCGCCATCATTTTCATTGCATTCGCCACCATCGCGGTCCTGAACGCTTTCATCGTGGTGACGCAACGATCAATCGAACTGACCGGCGGGCACAGCGGCCTCGGCGACCTCAGCACGTCGGAAAGCTTTCGGCTGTCGCTGACGATCCTGAAATGGACGGCATCGCTGATGGTACTGGCGATGCTCGGCGCACTGGCGCTCGGTGGCAAGGCGGCGCCGCTTATGCTGTTGGGCATCGATGGCATGGCGTTCGCACAACCCACGATCCCGGCCATGCTGTGGAGCGCGGTGATCGCCACGCTGATCCTGCTGATGATCGTCGAGGCCGGACGCCGCGCCGGCCGGACCAGCCTGTCCGCGATTGGACCTGAACTGCTGCGCCATGGCGTCTGGCTGCTGGCCGGCATTGCGGCGCTGACGGCGAGTTATGTAGCGCTCGGAACGCTGCAGGATATCGTGCGCGACATCCTGGTGGAGTTCTGGCGCAATTCGCCGCTCAACCAGCTTTTCAAGAACCTGATCATGTTCGTCTACATCTTCAGCTTCGCGATGCTGCGGCTGTGGATGACCTTGCTGGTGCTGACTTTCGCACTGAAGCAATCCTACATCCGGGCCCGCTAGAGCATCTTCGTTTTGAGATGGGCCATTCTCTCCGCAAGAATTCCTCATCCTGAGGAGCGGTCGTCTTCGACCGCGTCTCCAGCGAATGGCAACGCCATTCGCTGGAGACGGGCGACAAACGCTTCGTGGTTCGAGACGCGCGCCAAGTGGCGCGCTCCTCACCATGAGGGCATCTGTTGCGTTGTGGCCGACCGATCGAATCCCATGCTGACCCGCCGCCGCTTTCTCATCGCCGCCGCTGCAAGCGCCGCTCTCCCCGCCATCGCCCGCGCGCAAACGGTGCCGGTCCCGGCGCCACCATCCGCCAGAGCCCCGGTCTCCATCGAGGTCGAAGCCCGGCCGATTCCCTCCTTCGACACCCGCGACCGCACCCATCTGCGCTTCGGCTCGCTGCAATATCGCAGCGGGCTGGTGCTCACCTCGAAATATCGCGACTTCGGCGGAATCTCCGGCCTGCGGCTCGATGCCAAAGGCGAGGGCTTCATCGCCATCAGCGACAAGGGCAACTGGTTCACCGGCAAGATTGTCTACAGCGGTAGTGCGATGGTCGGCCTCGCCGATGTCGAAGCCGCGCCGATGCTCGGCGCCGACGGCAGACCGATCGCCGCGCGCGGCTGGTACGATACCGAGTCGATCGCAGTCGACGGGCCACTGGTCTACATCGGCATCGAGCGCGTGCATCAGATCCTGAAATTCGGTTTCGGCCGCGATGGCGTTCGCGCCAAAGGCGAGGTCGTCCCGACGCCGCCGGGGATGCGAAAACTGCCGTCCAACGGCGGGCTGGAAGCGCTGGTGGTGATGCGCAAGGGTTTTCCGCTGGCCGGCACCCTGGTCGCAATTTCCGAACGCGGCCTCGATGCCAACGGCAACATCATCGCCTGGCTGATCGGCGGCAAGGCGCCGGCGCAATTCTCCGTGCGCCGCACTGGCGATTACGACATCAGCGATGCCGTGCAGCTGCCCTCCGGCGATCTTCTGATACTGGAGCGAAAATTCTCGCTGCTCGGCGGCGCCGGCGTCCGCATCCGGCGCATCGCGCTTGGCACGATCGCGCCCGGCGCCACCGTCGATGGCCCCACGATCTTCGAGGCCGACCTTGGCTACGAGATCGACAATTTCGAGGGCATCGACGCCCACGTCACCCCCGAGGGCGACACCGTGCTGACGCTGATTTCCGACGATAATTTCTCCATGCTGCAGCGAACCTTGCTGATGCAGTTCACGCTGGTGGAATGAGCGCGCCTCTTTCGCAGCGGGCAGTCCGTCCCCACATCGAGCTGCCACAAGGAGGTTTCACCATGCCACTCGCCCGCATCGATCTCAGCAGCACAGCGTCGCCACAACTCAAGCAAACCGTCAGCGACGTCGTCTATGA
>NZ_JAQGJT010000166.1 GCF_028290495.1 Tardiphaga sp. | reverse complement strand
TCCAGTCCGCGTGCCGCACGACATCGAGTTCGTGCTCGACGATAAACAGCGAATTTCCCGCGGCCTTGAGGCGGTCCAGCGCCCGCAGCAACGCTTCGGTATCGGCCGGATGAAGTCCCGCCGACGGCTCGTCCAAAACGTAGACGACCCCAAAGAGGTTGGATCTGACCTGGGTTGCCAGGCGAAGCCGCTGAAGTTCGCCGGGCGACAACGTCGGCGTGTTTCTTTCCGGCGTCAGGTACCCGAGACCGAGGTCGAGCAGTACTTCGAGCCGCGCCAACAGATCTTCCATGATCCGCTGCACGACGAGCTCCTTTTCAGGATGGTCTTCGGAAATCTTCTTCTTGCGGTTGAGATACGGCAAGAGGAGCTCACCCAGTCCCTTCAGCGGGAGCCTCGAGATTTCAGCGATGTCCATAGCGGCAAATTTTACCGACAGCGCCTCCGGCTTCAGCCGCTTGCCGTGACATACCGGGCAGTCCGTGCTGGAGAGAAACTTCGCCACGCGGCGTTTCATCATCGCGCTTTGCGTCGTAGCAAAGGTTTGGAGCACGTATTTGCGGGCGCCGGTGAAAGTCCCCTGGTAGCTTGGTTCTTCCTTCCGCTTCAGCGCCCGCTTTGTTTCGGCAGCAGTATATCCGGCATAGACCGGCACCGTCGGCTGTTCGTCGGTGAACAGGATCCAATCGCGGTCCTTCTTCGGGAGCTCCCGCCAAGGCTTGTCCACGTCGTAACCCAGCGTCACTAGGATATCCCTCAGGTTTTGTCCCTGCCAAGCGGTTGGCCACGCGGCCACTGCACGATCCCGGATCGAAAGCTTGTCATCGGGCACCATGGTCCGCTCGCTCACCTCATGGAGGCGGCCGATACCATGGCAATTCGGACAGGCGCCCTCAGGCGTATTTGGGGAAAACGACTCCGCGTACAACAGCGGCTGATCTCGTGGATAATCGCCGGCGCGTGAGTACAGCATCCGTAGCAGGTTCGACAACGTGGTGACGCTTCCTACCGACGACCTGGTCGTTGGCGATCCACGCTGTTGTTGCAGCGCTACTGCCGGAGGCAGCCCCTCGATCGAATCCACCTCGGGGACCGCCATCTGGTGAAAGAGCCGGCGAGCATATGGCGAGACAGATTCCAGGTAGCGGCGCTGAGCCTCGGCATACAGCGTCCCGAACGCCAATGACGATTTGCCGGATCCGGAGACGCCGGTGAACACCACCAGCGCGTTGCGAGGAATTTCGAGTGTAATGTCTTTTAAATTGTGCTCTCGGGCGCCTCGGACGCGCACAAAGCCGTCCGAAAAGATGGCCTTTGAGTTCCCATTTTTAACTTTCGCGTCCATTTGTTTTGCTCTGGGCCAGAAGCCCGGCTCGCCGGCCTCTGACAATGAAACAAACGGCGGAAGAGCGGGTTCCGTCCGTTGGTTTCCTGCAAAGATGTGCGCTCAAACGATCAGCTGCACGGTCCGTGGGTCATCACCTGAACCTATTCGTTCCGGGGCTGGAACCAGTGACGCCTGGGACCGTTTTCTGCATTGAATTGAGGGTACCAATGGCTACTAAATCTCTTTGGATGGATACTGCCGTGGCTCCGCAAGCTATCCCGCTGCCGGGAGATGAACGGTGCGACGTAGTCGTCGTTGGGAGCGGTATTGCCGGGCTGTCTACGGCGTACGAATTGAGCGAGCGCGGACGGTCGGTCATCGTTATCGATCGCGGGCCGATAGCAGGCGGCATGACGGCGCGCACCTCCGCGCATCTTGCCCCGCTCTGCGATGACCTGATGAGCGAGATGCAGAAGATCAAAGGGGAGGAGCAGTCAAAGCTCTTCTATGAAAGCCAGGCCGCGGCGGTGGACCGGATCGAGGAAATCCAGAAGAACGAAAAGATCAGTTGCGACTTCCGACGTCTCGACGGCTACCTGTTTCAGGGTGATGATATGCCGCCCGACGTGATCGACGAGGAGCTCGATGCTGTGCGAGCGGTAGGTGCCCCTGTCGAGCGCTTGGTCGGTGTGCCTCTCAGCGGATGCGACAGCCGGCATGCGCTGCGCTATCCCCAGCAAGCGACATTTCATCCCCTTAAATATCTGGCGGGGATCGCTGAAGCATGCACTAAGCGAAAGGTGCGTTTCTTCGCCGACACGCCCGTCGAAGAGATCGTCGAGGAAAATGGTGCAGTGACCGCTAAGACCGCCCGGGGACTCATTCGTGCCGGGCATGCCGTCGTCGCGACGAACTCATCGATTGTCGACCGCGTAGCGCTACATTCCAAAACCTCGCCCTACCGGACCTATGTTGTGAGCTTTGCCATCGATCGGGGTGCCTTGCCGGATGCGCTGTACTGGGACACGGAAGAGCCGTATCACTATGTGCGCCTTCAGCCCGGCGATAACGGCAGCGACTTCGTTCTGGTCGGTGGTGAAGATCACAAGAGCGGCGAAGCCGATGATGCTGATGCCCGTTTTGACCGTCTTGAACAATGGGCACGCAGTAAAATGCCGATGCTGAGGGATATCACCCATCGATGGTCGGGTCAGGTCCTCGATACGATCGATTATGCCGGTTTCGTGGGTAAAAACCCCGGATCGGAGCACATTTATGTCGCAACCGGTGACTCCGGACAGGGCCTAACTCATGGCGTAATGGGTGCGGTGCTGAATGCCACGCTCGTTACGGGCGGCGAAAGCAAATGGGCGGAGCTGTATTCTCCCGACCGCAAGCCACTCAAAGCTGCCAAGAATTGGGTGCTGGAAAACAGCACTGCACTTAAGAATCTTGCAGAGTATGTAGCGCCTGGAGAAATCGGCTCCGCGGATGAACTGGAGCCCGGACATGGAGCGATCATACGCGAGGGACTAAAGAAGATCGCCGCCTTCCGTGACGCCGAGGGTGAGATTCACCGGCATTCTGCCTCGTGCACGCATCTCGGTTGTCATTTGCACTGGAACAGCTTTGAGAGTTGCTGGGACTGTCCTTGTCACGGCTCTATCTTTGGGCCGGAGGGACACGTGCTGAATGCTCCAGCGATATCCGCTCTTAAACCCGTCTCCTAACGAATCCTACTCTGGCCAAAGCCGTCTTTCTTCCAAATAAGCAAGAATGGCAAATGACGTTAAGCTTGGCACTCATTGCTTTTCGTTTTTATAACACCTGCGAACGTTTGCGAGCGCGGCAAAGTTCGATTGCCTGGACTTTCGCTGCTGAGAACCCGGCTAAGCATGCGGCGCAATGTGGTCGCGTTCTTTGGCGCATGGGCGTCGTTGTCATTATTGAAGTAGATCCAGGCTCGCTTGGCCCTGCTCGCCTTAATTCGGTCAGTCCATGTCGCCAGCTCGCTCTTTGAGTAGTCGTGGCTGTACCAGCGTTTAGGGCCATGCAGGCGGACGTAAACTTCATCGGCGGTTCGGATCAACTGGTCCGGCAGTCTCGGTCCGCTGCTGGAGCAGAAGATGACTCCGGCCTTGCGAAAGGCCTCATACACCTCCTCGTTCCACCAACTGGCGTGCCGAAATTCGACGACGTTGCGGCGCGCGGGATCAAGTTGACTGACAATGTCGTTGAGCCGGGTCTTGGTGTAGCGGTAGCTCGGCGGAAGTTGAAACAGAAAGCATCCCATGCGGTCGCCCAATATGTCGGCGATCATCCCAAAATCCCGAATGAGCGTCTTTGTGTCCTTGAACTTCCTGATGTGAGTAATGTGTTCGCAGACCTTGACGGTGTAGACGAACTTCTTCTTCCCTGGCTGCCGCTTCCAGGCCTGAACGCCCGCAACCGTCGGCCATGAGTAAAAGGATGCGTTGATCTCGACGGTGTCGAAACGTTTTAGGTAGTGCTTGAACCAATTTTGTTGGGCCACATCCGCGTAGAACGAATCCCGCCACTTCCAGTACCGCCAGCCGGAGCACCCGACATGAACTGACTGCTTAAATTGAAGCGGTCCCTTGGCGCCTTCGGCTTTCTTCTTCAGCCGGGCGGAATGCATCTGTGCGGCGCGTCGGACGTTATCCTCCCGCTGCTTTTCGCGACGGAGGCGCCTGCGTTCCCGTCGCTCCTCAAGCGTTAGGTTTGTCCATCGGGCTGCTGTGTCTGCGCGCGGCATGTTTCCTTCCTGTTTGTCAACGCCTGACAATCCATCGGGGTTCAAGCGGCATCGGATTCTCGCAGTATACTGGCGTCGGTATGGCCGGCACGAGCGACGGCTAGCAGTGAATTCCCGCACGAGACTTCTGAACTTTGAGCACCTGTATTAATGGATGGTGTCCAGCTGAACTCGACACACTTCCTCGCCGTCCTCATTCGAAACTAAAATCGCGACATGTCTGTTCTTGAGTTCGGGACGCTCCTGAATGAGCCTGCGTGCGATTCCTTCGGCCACGTCCATAGCCTGGATGTCGTCGCTCACGTCAGTGCCGCCTTCGTCCGCCACGGTCTTTGAGTCAATAAGATCGAAATGGTACCGCGGCATTCTGAACCCCACCCGACGCGCATGACGACAGTCATTTGTTCGCGTTATCCAAACAGTCGATAAATCGTCTCAAGTGTGAAGTTGCCGATGCAGAATGCGATCAGCGTGCTGACAATCACTTCGTCTCGGTCAAAGTCTGGTGCCTGCGGCTGTGCCATTTGGTTCAAGCGCCCAAAGAAAAAGCCTCTGCATCGCAGAGGCAAAGTGTCTTCCGGCTTCCCACCGGGCGCCCTTCTGGAAGACGTGATACCAATGCAGCGCTTGAACTTTGGTTCCTGGAGAGAAATGCGACACACAGATCGCGCGCAGCATGATGCACAACAGTCTCGCGAACGAGCCTCGAATTTTTTGAAAGATGAGCGAACGCAACGAACCGACGATCGGCAACTGCAGACGGCGGCCTGCTCATGAGGCAAGAACTTTGAAGCCCGCCAGCTTCGTTGACGAACGCCAGGTTCCCCATAAGGAGCGCGGCGGCCACAGGCTCACACAGTAAGGCCGATCGTAAAGCCGCCTCAGTTGGCAAATTTCGTGGGTTCTGTATGCTAGCTGGCATGTCAGACGATGCCGCCCGATTCCGCAAGCAAGCCGAGGAAGCCAGAGAACACGCGGCCCGCGTTGCAAGCCCGCTCGACAAGGAGGCGTGGCTGCGGATCGCTGAGGAGTGGCTCAAGTTGTCCGAATCGGCTGAGAACCAGCGCCGGATATAGCACCGCCTCAGTTAGCTTCTCGCTTCCCACGCTAAGCCAGCAACCAATCTCTAGAGGGCCAATGCGGTCCTCCAATGAAACGATGAGGCCGTGTCCTACAAAGCCGGGCAAGGATTGGAACCTTCGACACAAATTCATGTTAGGACGGAGGAAATGTCCAATCGGCCAATTTTAACTGAGGAAAACACCCATGTATCGCTCATTAGCCATCTTGGCCCTAAGCGCAGCCTTTCTGTCATCTTCGGCGCTCGCTCAGTCCGTGGGCGAAAAGACTGGCGTCAATTCGACGCTGGGCATTGCTCCAAAAACGGCCGACTTCATCAAGGAGGCGGCGATGAGCGACATGCTGGAAATCGAGTCGAGCAAACTCGCGCAGCAAAAGGGCAATGCGACCGAAAAGACATTTGCCGGGCAAATGGTCGCCGATCACACGAAAACGAGTACCGAGCTCAAGAGCATGGTCTCGGGCGACATGAAAACCGCGATTCCAACGGCACTTGACGATGCATCGCAAAAGAAGCTCGACAAGCTGCGCGACGCAAAGCCTGAAAACTTCGCTTCTGAATTCGATCCCATGCAGGTCAGTGCGCACAAGGATGCGGTCTCGTTGTTCGAACGCTACGCCAAGGGCGGCGAAGATTCCAAGTTGAAGGACTGGGCGGGCAAGACCTTGCCGGCTTTGCAGCACCATCTTGAGATGGCGCAGGACATGGACAAAAATCGCAAGTGAGGCCGGACGCAGAAGCTTCCCCCGACGTCGCGTGATCCTCGAACCAAAGCCCGGTGGATTTGCCGCCTGGGCTCCGTGAAATAAGCAAAAGGGAAAATGACGTAGATTATTTCATTTCGTCGGGTCTTCGTCTGCCACCATGCTTTAAGATCGCGCTGTGCTCGGGTGAAGTTCAATCCCGCCAATCAGGAACGATCCGCACAAGCGGGTGTTGGCGACGGGTGAGATGTCTGTTCTTGCAAACCCTTTTGCGGGCCCTCGCGGCTTTGCGTCTGGGTTTCCTCGTTCTTAAACCGCGGTGCTCCCCAAAGCACAGCGGCTCATTTTCGTGCATGTTCGCGAACGGTCATTGAACACGGTCGAACGGGCTCTCTCAGCCGAAGATCGTTACACCATACCAGTAACTGAAGACCGCGAGTAGGACATTTTGAGGTGAACGTCGACTTCACCGCACTCCGCCGATATAGACGACCAATAGCGGAGCTGCACACAAGATCAGCCAGGCTGCTGCCTCCGTGTCATGCCAAAAGCCTCAAGCGAACGACCCTACGGCTTCGAGAAGGACGCTCGATCCGATGATATGCCCTTACCTGCCGCGTCCACTACCCGTCCGACCTTGGCTGAGATGTCACCAGCGGCGGATTTTGCGCTCTCAAGCGTCAAGCCTTGCCTCTGAGCCTCGTCGGTGACAGCTTCGAGCACGTCTCCCGCGGCTGTCGCCAGGCGACCGGTCTGTTTGGCCGCGAATTCGGAGGCTTTTGTCTTAGCGGCTTCGCTGGCGTCGCCCAGGTAGTCTGATTCCAGTTCGCTCGCCGGCAACGCCACGGCGATGCCAACGCCGATCGCAACGCCGATCGCTCCCAGCGCCAATGGTTGAGCCCGGAACACCTCGGAAAGATTTGAACGAATTGCGCCGAGGGCGTCCATTCCCGTCTCGGGAATCGAGGCGATATAGCCTGAGGCTGTGTCGGCATACTCCCGCCCATGATGGGCTGCGCTACCCAGGGTATCCGCCACTCCGTCGGTCATGGCGCCCGTCACGGAAGCCGCCCGTTCGCCGACTGTGCCGGCGCCGGATTGCAGTGCCGATCGCGCGCCCTCGAACGCATCCGGGACGCGATCCATGCCCTTGCGCACGTATTCACCGGCCTTTGCCGCAGATTTGCTGCCTGAAAAGAGCCACAGCATGCCCATTCCGATCAACGCCGCGGAGACCGGGTTCTTGCGCACAGCATCGCCAAGATCCCGGATGAAGTCTGAACCTGCTTCCGAAACGTTGTTCATCGCACCATCTCCTTTGCCGCGACCTTGTCGCGCTGCACCTGATCAAGCGTCACCGTCGGCTTGAGAGCATCGCCGGAAAGCCGGCTTAAGCCGGTTGCGATGAGAGCTGCCGAGACTACCGCCGCGCCGACGCCAGTTATCAAATAAGCAACCGGATCGGAAAGTCCGGCATGCATCAACGCTGCGGCGGCTGCGAACAGCAGCATCACTAGCGCCGGGATTAGGAACACGGCTCCTGCGCCGATGATCGCCGCCGCCCGGCCCGCCTGATTTGCCTTATCCGAAAGTTCGGCGCGCGCCAGATCGAACTCGTTGCCGATCAGCTTGGCCAGTTGACCGACCGCGTCACTAAAAAGCTCTGGTATCGAGCGGTTACTTGGTGAATTCATCGCGATACCCCGTATCCTGCGAACTGTTGCCGGCGGCGCCTGAATATTTGCTGGCGCTGCCCCGCCGTGAGTTGGATGCGCCGGTGTCGGTCGCACCCTCGGCGTCGTTTGCCGAACTCTTCAGGAAACGTACGACGCCGAAGCCGGCGAGCACAGCTATCCCGAGAAAAGCAGTCGGTTGCCGGCGCGCGAAGGATTGAGCCCCCCGCACCAGATCATTGAAGTTGCCAGCCCTGATTGTATCGGCCACACCTTCGACCTGCGATGCCGCCTTGCGGATATACGTGCCGGCGATCGGGAGATCACTGTCGAATTCTCCAGCAGCGCGACGGATCGTATCGGCAAGACTGCCCACATAATCCGCACCCGCTGTTTTTTGACCGTCAACGGCCTCTTTGAACTTGTCAGTAGCCTGGGCCGCGACGTCCTTGGCGGCGTCGACGAAGTCCGAAGCTTGATCCTGGATCGCTTCCGATGACGCCGAAGCCAGACCGAGCGCCTTTTCCTTGATCTCACGACTTGCGCTAGCCGCCTGCTCTGTCACGCTCTTTGCCGCGGTCGCCGCCGTTTCGAAACCATGCGATGAGCCGGTCTTGCCTTGATCACTCCTGAAGGTTTGGTCAGCCATGGTCGTGGTCTCCGTGCGCGTTGGGTTGATGATCTTGTTCGGAAGGTTCAAAGGCAGTGGTAACGGCGGCTTCGGCGACGCGGCGGACGCGCTGCGTGATATCCTGTGCGGCCTTTCCGAGACCATCGGCCGTCAGGCCTTCGGCTTCCGCCTGGCGGGCGGCTTCATCGTAGATATCGCCCGCCGCGGCCTTTGCTGTTTCGAAGCCCTTGGCTGCCATGGCCTGCGCCCGGCGCTTCGCGGCGGAACTGGTATCGCCTACCAGGTCATCCTCGAAATCAGAACGTGGCAACGCGCTGGCAATCAAACCGCCGACCAGCAAACCGAAACCAGCCACCAGCAGAGAGTTTCGTTCGATGGTTTGCAAGACGGTCTGCCTTGCCCGATCGGAAGCATCAGACGCCTTGTGTCTGACCGCGCGCGCAGCATCTAATCCGCTGTCCGCTAAGTTACTGATCGCGCTGCGACCCGCAGCCGTCGCACCGGCAGCCAAATCCTGCACGGTCGCGGCTGCGGAGCCGGCCATCCGTAGGCCGTCGTTCTTGAGCCCGCTAGCGCGCTCGGAAAGGGCACCCCCCGCAGATTCAACGCCATCCCTGAGCCTTTTTGAACCGGAGGCTATCGCAGCGCCGGTATCGTCGGCGCTTTCCTTCACTTGCTCCCTCCCTGCCGAGACGGCCGCCGTTACGCGATCAAGCTGATCCCCCGCATAAGCGTTGGTGGCCGAGGCCGATTCCTGCAGTTGATCACCCAAATTGCGCGCCTGTCGCATCACCTGACCGGACACATCGGCGGCGACGTCGGATGCCTTCTGCGTGACCGCTTGGCCGCTCTTGGAACCCGCCAAGAACAGGCCGGCACCAACCATCAAAACCGGCATCGGTATCGCTCGCGCCAGCCTGAGAAGCGGATACGCAACGCTCGCTCCGACGGCCACTGCCTGCATCGGGTTTCGCCGGGCGGCGGCTGTGACATCGCTCATCAACTGTTCACCGCGCGTCTTGATGTAGTCGGAGACCTCGGCCTTGATGACCTCAGGCCTGATGCGGTGGCGAATATCGCTGGCCGTCTCCGTGACGCTGGTTTTCAGTTGCTCGATGGTGTCGGTCAGGCCTGCCCGCGTCGCCTCGGTCTCGCGCTTGATCTGCTGCAATGAGCGGGTGTCAGTTTGGGCCATGGCAATCCTCCGCGACGTTATACGTGGAGGCTGAACCGCTGGATTTGCCGTTGGTTCCAGACGATGCGATGCTTTGGGAGTTTCAATCGCGTCCGCCGCTTGTAGCGAACCCCTGGTTCGCCTGGGGGAAGAGCTGTCCATCTTTCATGCCCAAGTCCAAGGCGGCAGTCTATCAGATGATAGTTCACCGAACGGCGGAGAGGCTATGGTCCGCTCGTTGGCCTTTTGGGATTTTGACACCGAGCAGGTGTCGCTGCCTTAAAATTGAGATAGATGCCCACGGATCAGAGTCGCTGTCTTACATGCAGGAAAAGATTGATCACAATGAACGACAGAACGGGTCGAACGAGCCTGGTTTGCTTGGAGTGCGACAATATCGACCCGATGAAAACCGACGCAGCCAAATGGGCCAACAGCAGCCTTGCCAGTTCGTCGGTTGCTTGGCACCCGAACTGTCCCGGCGCCGGATTACTCGGCGCTGGCATATTTCCACTCTATGAGGAACGCGAGGAGACGTTTGAGGGACGCATCCTGAACTGAAGGGGATCAATTATCCGATCCACGCTTACAGTCTCGACTCTCGTCAGCACCTTATTGTTCGGAGCAACATCGATCGCTTCGACTCAATCACAAGCCTAGGCCGCTCCGGGAGCGTCCAACGAAGGCAATGTGGGGGCTGCCGACTTCATGATGAAGTCTGGTACTACGGGTGCAATACAATTCCGGCATAACCAAATAGTGGCCAATGGAGCGGCCGGCTCCAAAGCATCGCGCTATCTTCCAGTGAGGGCAATGTTCGTCGGACCGACAACAACAGCGTCATGGGGCCCGCGGTAGTTGATCCGTACTGATCGTATATCAGCCAACCTGAGAGGGGCGCGTTGTGGAGGCCCTCTTATGAGAGGCTCCCCACGTTATGAGAGGATCATTCGGGGTCAGAACCGTCAGAGCAGCTGCACCTCGGCAACTGTTGCTGCATCATTGGCTTTGCAGGATTGCGGACCGGATCGTGAGCCCGCAATCTACTTTGGCGGCTTTTGTTGCTGGTCCTGCGGACGGACGCCAGCGTTGCTTTCCGGCATCTTATCTCTGCCCTGATCCCCATTGTCATCTCGGCCGCCGGAGGTCGATGTTCCACTTCCGCTCGCGTTTGATCCCGTCGTGGTTGTTGGCGCCGTTGCCGGATTGGCGGAGCTGGCCGCCGGATCTCCTGTCGTCGATCCGCGCCCGCTCGGGACCCCGCTCTGCGCCATTGCCGCAGTGCTACCAAATACTATTAGGGTTGCGATCAGTCCGGTCTTGAAATTCATCTTTCAGTCCTTTCGTTCACACGACAACAGCATAATTTGGCTCCGGTTCCTTCGGCTGACGCTGTTCTGTCCCGGCGATGGAACGGATCGATGCCAGGACCATTTGAAAGAATGAAAAGAAGACGGAAACGGATGCGCGCCCGCGGACTATTGGTCATTGTTGTTGTCATATGCGCGGCCGCCGCAGCCGCCGCTTGGGCCGTTACTGAACCGCGCCCGGCATTTTCAAAGGACGATTCCGCCCTGGACCAAGAGGGGGATGTCGCCCGAGGACGTTTGGTGTTCGCTGCCGGCGATTGTGCCTCCTGCCACGCGCTGGTTGGACAACCTGACCGACTTCGACTGGGCGGCGGTTTGGCTCTGGCTTCACCCTACGGAACGTTTCGTCCTCCGAACATATCAACGGACAAGATCGACGGGATCGGGTCCTGGCAAACCAGAGACCTTGCTAATGCCCTGCTAAGTGGTGTGTCTCCGACGGGCACGCACTACTATCCCTCGTTTCCATATTCGAGCTACGCAAAAATGACCGTGGCCGATGTACGCGACCTCATGGCATTCCTGCGCACGTTGCCGGCAGTTGCCGGCAAAGCCCCTCCCCATGCTCCCAAGCTGCTGTTCCGCATCCGGCGGTTCGTCGGGTTCTGGAAAATGCTGTACTTCGACCGGCAGCCAATCATTCCCGATCCCGGCCGGGGCGACCCTTGGAACCGCGGGCGATATCTCGTCGAGGCATTGGGCCATTGTGCCGAGTGTCACTCGTCAAGGGACGTGTTCGGGGGTATCAAGCCTGAAACGCGTTTCGCAGGAGGTCCGGATCCTGAAGGCGTCGGGTACTTTCCGAACATTACCCCTGCCCGCATCGGTGGCTGGACCGAGTCCGAAATCGCAGAGTTGTTCAAGACGGGGAATACACCGAACCATGGCCGCGTCGGATCGTCGATGACCGACGTCGTCACCAATACGGCGATGCTGCCTCAAGATGACCGTGACGCCATTGCGGCATACGTCAAGTCTCTTCCTACGCGGCCGACGCCGCCGCCATGACCGGCCTCATTGAGCATATAAGTAGGTTGCCACGTCGCGCGCCTCAGCTTCCGAGATTCCGGTAGCCGGCATCGCCGAGCGCGGTGAGAACGTCTGGGGCGAAACGATCCAGGCGATCAGATTTTCGGCTGTGTTGGTGGCGACACCGCCGACATAAACGCGACCCTTGAGATTCGACAACGCTCCACCGACCTTGCCATCACCGCCGGGTATGCCGGGAATGGTGTGGCAGCCGGCGCATCCATAACGGCGAATGATATCAGGAGCCCGTGCTGGATCGCCGCCGGCCATAGTAATCGCTACGCTGTGCGATTGTTGCTGGTCTTTCCACACCACCACCGCTCCAGCCGTCAAAGCGCTCACCAGAACGGCCGTGCAAAGCAGCGGCCACCGATATCGATGTAGACTAGATCGCATCGCCGCTCTCCCGAGAGATGCTGGAATGCCTGACCCATATCGCGGTGAAAGCAAGCGTAGCACCGGCGTAAATCGTCCCGGCGGGCACCCACATGATAAGCCCTGCAAGCTGCTGGTCTTCGAGCGGTGTCAAACCCCAATCCAGCGCGGTAGCGGTCTGAGCCGCGTAGAGCACGCGTGGTGCAAGCGCCATCAGGGCACCGAGGACACTGGTATGTAGCATCGTGATGAAGAGGTGCCACGCGGCGACACCGCTTTCGCTGTTTCTCAGGACAGACCACCAGAACAATAAGGCGGTTAGTAAAAAGCTGAGATGTTGCAGCCGATGTGCGGTGACATTGACGACGGCGGCATCGAACAGTAACGGCGCATGCCAGGCCCAAATCGCGACGCCGTGAAGCAATGTCGCATTTCCGCCTGAGCTCACCCATCGCCAAGTTGCGGTTACCACGCGGCGTCGCAACAAGCGGCCGACCGCTACCCGGTGGCGCCGCGGCAGTGACCAAAGGAACGTGCCGACTGGACGGGAAATCACCAGCAACGGAGCCGAGATGGCCATCACGATTTCATGCTCGATCATGTGAAAGGTGAAAAGATGCTCACCTAACCAATGCAAGGGTGATACGAGGGCCAATGTAAGCGAAAGCCATCCCGCGATATATGCTACGGAGTGCCATCCCCGGACCTTGCTACCGACTACGCTTCGCCGCGCCAGCACCGACGAACCGAGCGCGTAAAGTATGCCCGCAATCAGCAAAGGAATGACGACCCAGGGGTCATATGTCCACGACGCCGTTGCGCCGTGCGACTCCGTGCCATGTGCGTGGGCATGGCTCGGCAGCCCGATCAAAAACAATGTGACAGCTACCGTTCGCATCCACTCAACACCAATGAGGCGATACCCTGCAGCGCCAACGCAAAGGCGAAAATCAGCGCTGAGAGCGCGCCAAGCCGCGCGATAAATCGGTAGGTCGCGGTCAAGGATGAAGTATTTTTCTCATGGCGGGTCCAATTCCATGAGAAACCGCCAGCGATAAGGGCCGTGGCGCTTCCTGCAAATGAATAAATCGCTGAGAGCCGCGACTGTTGCGCGCAATCGATGTAAGGCAACATTTGACCGAGCTGCATATTGATAGCCCATACCGTGGGCGCGATCGACAGGCCCGCGAGCATCGACAGCGTGTTCTGAATTTTGCGCGAGTTCATAGCCTTGGAATCCAGTAAATACAGAAGTAGATCGGCAGCCACGCGACCACGACGAAGTTCCAGTACATCGCGTTGTCCTGCGTGTCGCCAAAACGGCGCGGATTATTTCCGTGGCGCGTGAACATCAGCGCGGCCAGAACGAGTGTATCCACCAGATCGGTGATGATGTGGGTGGCGTGGAGTCCCAGCAACGTCCAGACAATGGAGCCATAAGCATTGCTGTCCCAACTGACGTTTAACGCTTTGAACTCGAACATGCGGACGATAAGCGGCGCGATCCCAAGGATCGACATGACTACTAGGCCCGCTTTCACCTTGGAAAGATTCTGTTGTTCGGCCCAGCGTGCAACGAGGTAGTTGGGCACAACGCTGGCCAGCAGCAGCACGGTCACGATGGTCCCGGGCAGCAGGTCGGGGCGTGGAGCATCGATGGGCCAGGTCGCCGCCAAACTCATCAAATAGAGGTAAACAGCGATCGCGAGGGCGAAACCGGTGCCCTCGATCAGCATGAATGCCAGCGTTCCCCACCAGGTCATGCTGGCGGAACCCATGCCGTGTAATGGTAACCGCGAGAGATCGGCGACGACGCGCTCTTTCATGACTCGTCCTCCGGCGTTCCTTTCGGCCAGAACCATCCAATCAACGCCATCGCTACCGGTATCGATCCCCACACCACAGCCCATGGCGTGAAGATCGACCAAATCAGCATCACTGAGGTCGCGACGGCGGTCCAAAGCGGCCAGATCGAATTCCTCGGCGAAGCCTCTCGCGCTTGAGGGATGGCCTTTGTCAGGGTGGTGACCACCAATTCGCGTCGGTCGGTCCTGAGGCCGCTGGCCACTGCAATGATCTCAGGCTGCTCCCATAGGGGGTTCGGCCCGCTGACCACAGGCATGCGGGCGAAATTAAAACTGGGAGGCGGTGAGGCCGTCGACCACTCCAGAGTGGGTGCATCCCAGGGATTGTCTGGCGCAATCGGGCCCCTGCGCGCCGAACGGATCGCATCGATGAAAAACACCAGGAAGCCCGCCACCAGAATGATGGCGCTCAAGCTGACGAACATGTTGAGGCCGTACCAGGGCATGTCGGGCTGATAAGTATAGACGCGCCGAGGCATGCCCTGCAGGCCCAAAATGTGCATTGGAAAGAACGTGAGATTAAAGCCGATAACGATCAACCAAAACGCCCATTTGCCGAGGCGCTCGCTCATCATTCGGCCGGTCATTTTTGGAAACCAGTAATAGACCGCGCCGAGCAACGGGAACACCGCGCCGCCGATCAGCACATAATGGAAGTGAGCCACGACGAAATAAGTATCGTGCACCTGGGTGTCGAAGGGCACGGAGGCGACCATCACGCCCGTTAACCCGCCGACGACGAAAGTAACGATGAAGCCGATTACGAAAAGAAGCGGCGTTTTGAACACCGGCCTTCCGTCCCATAGCGTCGCCAGCCAGCAGAAAATCTGAATGCCGGCAGGGACAGCGATTGCCATGCTGGAGGCGGTGAAAAAGCTTTCGCCGAGCCGCGGCAGGCCGGTGACGAACATGTGGTGAACCCACAGACCGAAGGCCAGTATTGCGGTCGCGATCAGCGCCATGACGAGCGCCAGATATCCGAACACAGGCCGCCGTGCGAAGGTCGCAACCATGGTCGAGACCATGCCGACGGCTGGCAGAAAAATAATATAAACTTCGGGATGGCCGAAAAACCAGAACAGGTGCTGCCATAGCAACACGTCGCCGCCCTCAGCAGGATTGAAGAAGTGAGTTCCAATCAGCCGGTCCATAATGAGGCAGGTACTTGCGATCATGATCGCGGGCATGGCCATGATGATAATGAAGGAAGTGACCAGCATCGACCAGACAAACAGAGGAATCCGGTCGAGCGACATGCCGGGCGCACGCTGTTTGAATACCGTCACAACGATTTCCACGGCGACGGCAAGCGCCGAGACCTCCGTGAACGTGATCATCTGAGCCCAGATATCCGCCCGCTTTCCGGCCGCATATTGCGGGCCCGAAAGAGGAACGTAGGCGAACCAGCCGACATCCGGTCCCATGTCGAGCGCGAAGGCAACCCAGAGCAGGGTCCCGCCCGCCAGAAACATCCAGTATGAAAATGCGTTCAAGCGCGGGAATGCGATATTTCGAGTGCCGACCATGAGCGGCACGAGATACACCGCCATTGCTTCCATGACCGGCACCGCGAACAGGAACATCATGTTCGCGCCATGCATCGTGAAAATCTGGTTGTATCGATCCGGGCCGAGCACCCTGGCTTCTGGTTGCGCCAGTTGGATCCGCATTAGGATCGAAAGCACGCCGCCCAAGGCCAGGAATATAAAGGCCGTGAAGATGTACCGGCGGCCAATGATCTTGTGATCCACCGTCGCAAGCATGCCCCACAACCCGGAGGGCGTTTTCCAGGTTTGCTCCAGCGCCGCCTCAAGGGTCGGCCTGTCGAGGTCGTGGTCGCGAAGATCGCTCTTTGTGCTGCCCTCGTTCATTTCAAGCCCGCCAGATATGCTGAAATGGATCTGAGTTCTTCAGCATTAAGGGGCACCATCGGCATATTGTTGCCGGGCTTGAGCGTCTGAGGATCGGCGATCCAGGCCGCCAGCGAACCGCGGGTGGTTTCCAGGAGGCCGGCTGCGATGTATTTTCGGCCGCCGACATGTGTGAGATCGGGGCCGGTCGTGCCGGTCGCCGCCGTACCACGAATCGTATGACAAGCCGCGCATTGCTTCCCAAGGAAGGCTTGCTGGCCTGCGTCGGCTTCCGGACCCGAGGAATTGGCGGCGTTCTGACGCTGCAAACGGGTCCACTTCTCAAAAGCTTCGGGTTCTTCGGCAATGACGAAGAGCGCCATGTGGGCGTGCTGGAGGCCGCAGAACTCCGCGCATTGTCCGCGATAGACGCCGGCGCGCTCGGCCCGGATAATCAATTCGTTTGGACGGCCTGGAATGAGATCCTGTTTGCCCGCCAGGCTGGGCACCCAGAAGGAATGAATGACATCGACGCCCTCAAGCTGCAGGCGCACATTCTTACCCACGGGAATATGAATTTCATTCGCCGTCTCGAATCGCTGGTCCGGCATCGAGCCAACGTACTCGACGTCCCACCACCATTGCAGGCCGCGCACCTTGATCGTGAGATCATCCTTGCCGGCGACATTTAAAGTCCGGGTGGTAAAGAAGCTCAGGATCGTGAAAGCGCCTATGACGACGACGGTTGCCATCACCGCAGCAACTACCGTCATCATCAATCGCGGTTCGGTAGTAGGATCGATTCCGGAGGCCTGCTCACGCCTGTCGCGCTTGCGCCATAGCGCAAAGATCAGCGCGATCATGACGAGCGTCCACACAATCGAGCAGATCACGACGATCAACAAGATCAGCTGCTTGAGGCTGATGGCCGCCGCGCCGTGTACGTCAAGCGCGGACTGCCAACCCGTGCATCCTGAGAGCATCAGCAAAGCGGCCGATGTCAGGGCTAGTCCCTGCAGCTTTCGGATCATGGCGTCGGGCCCTGGTCCAGATGAACCGGCGTCGGTCCCTGGTCGAACAGCATCGCGGCGGGTGCGCGGTTTTCTGCCGGCCGGGTTTGCTTTTCGTCGTTACGGCTGGGCGCGGCAGTTTTCGCCGAATAAGCTCCGATGGTTTGCACGTAGCCTGCGAGTTGCCAAATCTGCTCAGTAGTCATCTTTTCGCGAAAAGCCGGCATGCCGTGGGGTCGGCCATCACGGATTGAGGCAAAGATCGAGACCATTTCTGGGCCGTAACTCCACCAGCCGTCGAGAAAAGCGGGTCCAATGCCGCCCTGCCCTTCAGAATGACAGGTTTTGCAGCCGAACCACGAATACAACCGTTTTCCCTCGCTCAAATTGTACGCGTTGGTCTCATAGGGCTTGTCCAGCGCAAAGTAGGTTTCCGGGGGCGCGCCACCGATGCCGTTCGGCATCAAGGCGATCTTGTCGAGCGCAGCCGCCACCGGCGGGTCAAGCCGCAGCTGGCGCTCCTCTCTCTGGCACCCTGCGACAGATACCGATGCAATGCTCAAAAATGCCAGGAATGTCCGCATGGTCAGACGTCATTAAAGGGCGCCGAAACGCACTCGATAAGCTTCCATTCGACACAAGGTTCCTCACCATTTCTGGGTTAATGCCCGGGTCATCGATGAGCGTAGGTGGCGCGGGTGTTTTGGAACGATTGCTCTCGCCAACACTTTAGAAATCCTTACCAATGTGGATGGCGCGATGCATTGGCCTCTTGAAAACCAGGACGGGGGAGCCGTCGTCTATCTCTCGCTAGGCGAGTCCAGCGACCCGAGGCAAGCCCAGGTGTGCGTTGCAGAGGAAACACCGGTTGCGTTCCGATACGACGGGTTTTCTCACGGCGTGATGATGGCATCGCCTGCAGACCTCCAGGATTTCGCCACCGGATTTTCGGTGACCGAAGGCATCATCGACGCTTGTGGCAGCCTTCGGGCGACATCGATCTCGCGGCATGACGACGGCATTACCATCGACGTCTCCCTCCATGCGGGCGACCTGCATCGATTTCTGGCCGGCCGGCGTATCCGCCAGTTGCGTGGCAATACCAGTTGCGGATTGTGCGGCGTGGAGGATCTGAGCGACATCCGTCGTCCAGCCACGCGGGTCGGACCTTGCAAACCTTTGGACGTCGATTTAATCCGCACCACATTGGTCAAGCTCCGGCAATGGCAGCCACTCAGTCGCCAGACCAGGGGCGCCCACGCATCGGCTTGGGTGACACAGCGAGGTGAATTCAGTGCGGTGCGAGAGGATGTCGGCCGCCACAATTCTTTGGACAAGCTTATCGGCTCTCTGGTTCGGAGCGGAAGCCGCCCTCCTCAGGGCTTTTGCCTGATCACGAGCCGATGCTCGTTCGAAATGGTGCAAAAGGCAGTTGCCGCTGGCTTCCCCAGTCTTGTGGCAGTCGGCGCTCCCACCGCGCACGCCGTCCGTTTGGCACGCGCTGCCGGGTTGATGCTCTACTCGCTGTCGCGCGACGGCGAGCCGCTGTTGTTCACATCCCCCAAGATTCCGGAGCTGGAAGTATGGCCAGAACTCGTAAGTTAGGGCCCGACCTTGAGGTCAAGCCGAATACAGATGCGGCCGGAGGATGGGGCTCGGTCAAATCTCTGGTAAAGAGCCTGGGGCGCGATCACGTCCCCTTTAGTGGTTCGCGCGTGCTGTTGAAGCAGAACAAGACCGACGGGTTTATGTGTGTAAGTTGCGCGTGGGCGAAACCGGCCGACCCCCGTGTTTTCGAGTTTTGCGAGAACGGCGCCAAGGCAACGACATGGGAGATAACGAGCAAGCGGGTGACACCGGATTTTTTTGCCGACAAAACCGTGTCGGACCTCGAAAAATGGGATGATCACCACCTTGAGGCGGCAGGCCGCCTGACCCATCCGATGCGCTGGGATCGAGCGACCGATAAATATGTTCCGGTGGAATGGGAAACCGCGTTTGACGAGATCGGCCGTGAGCTTCGTGCGCTTAATCCGGAAAGCGCGGTGTTCTACACGTCAGGGCGGGCATCGCTGGAGACGGCGTTCATGTATGGCCTATTTGCGCGCGCCTACGGCAACAACAATTTGCCCGACAGCTCGAACATGTGCCACGAGACCACGTCAGTCGCACTGCCCGAAAGCATAGGTGTCCCCGTCGGCACCTGCACGCTGGATGACTTCAGCCACACCGACTGCATCCTCTTCTTCGGGCAGAATGTCGGCACCTCCAGTCCGCGCATGCTGCACGAGTTGCAGGAAGCCGCGAAGCGGGGCGTCCCGATCATCACCTTCAATCCCCTGCGCGAGCGGGGGCTGGTGGAATTCGTCAATCCTCAGTCACCGGGAGAAATGCTGATCGAGCCCGCGACGCGGATCAGTTCGCAATACCATCAACTCAAGGCTGGCGGGGATACAGCGGCCATCATGGGCATCGCCAAGGTTCTTCTCGACCTTGACGAACACGCACCCCCCACTGGGGAAAACTCGGTCCTGGATACTGAATTCATTTCCGAGCACACGCACGGCTTTGAGGCGTTCAAGGCGGCGGCAAAGGCCACCGAATGGACCCAGATCGAAAGCCGCTCGGGTCTAACGCGCGGCGCGCTGGAAGCGACCGCTGCCGTTTATGCCCACGCCAAGTCGGTCATGTTCATCTACGGCATGGGATTAACCCAGCACAAGAAGGGCGTCGAAACCATTCAGACCTTGGTCAACCTGGCCTTGATGCGCGGTAACATAGGCCGACCAGGCGCAGGTATTTGTCCGGTTCGAGGCCATTCCAACGTGCAGGGTCAGCGGACCGTCGGGATCACGGAGAAGCCCGAGCAAGTTCCGGCAGACAAACTCAAGCAATTGTTCGGCATCGAGATGCCAAAGGATAAGGGCTTCAACACGGTCGAGGCCTGCGAAAAGATCATCGACGGCCGCGTGCGTGCGATCGTTTTGCTCGGCGGAAATCTGGTTCGTGCCGTACCCGAACATCGTCTGGTGGAGCCGGCATGGCGCAAACTTAGACTGACGGTCCAGATCCTCACTAAACTCAATCGAACCGCACTGGTGCATGGCGAGATATCATACATTCTGCCCTGTCTGGGGCGGATCGAGATCGACCAGCAAGAAAGTGGGCCGCAGGCCGTCTCGATGGAAGACAGCACGGGCTGCATGCATGGATCGCGCGGTCAGGTGAAGCCGGCGAGCCCCCATTTGCTATCAGAAGCAAAGATCGTTGCGGAACTGGCAAAGCATGCTGCCCCTTCTCGCAGCACCATTCCCTGGGATGAGTGGGTTTCTGACTACAGCAAAGTGCGAGACGCCATCGCCGCGACTTATCCCGACATTTTTCACGATTTCAACGCCCGTCTTTGGAAGCCTGGCGGCTTCCACCGCCCGATCGATGCCCGCAAGCGCAAGTGGAACACCGAAACCGGCAAAGCCAATTTCATAGTACCCACGTCGCTGTCAACCGACATCGATGTGGCGCCGGATGAACGTGACGTGGTTCAACTTATTACCCTGCGCAGCAATGGGCAGTTCAACACGACCGTTTACAGTTACGATGACCGGTTTCGCGGCATCTACGGCTCCCGTCACGTCGTGCTGATGCACAGCAATGACATCGCTCGCTTCGGTCTGGCGGAAGGCCAAGCCGTCTGCTTGACGACTGCCGTCGACGACGGTGTCGAGCGTAAGGTAGACGGCCTCCAGATCGTTGAATACGACATTCCCGCGGGTTGCATCGCCGGCTATTTTCCTGAGTGCAATCCGCTGCTGCCGCTGTGGCATTACGCTGAGAAGAGCAAGACGCCGGCGGCAAAATCAATCCCGGTCAGAGTCGCAGCATCTTCGCAAATGCGGCCCCACAAGATTCCATCGTCCAACTGAGTTGTTCGACCAAGCGCTCGCATCGGAAAGCACACCAAATGAAAGTCAGCGATTTCTTCGTGGGACGTCTTCACGATTGGGGTGTACGCCGGATCTACGGCTATCCGGGTGACGGCATCAATGGCGTGCTCGGAGCATTGCAACGCGCGGGCTCGATCCAGTTCATCCAGGTGCGCCATGAAGAAATGGCGTCTTTCATGGCGGTGGCCCACGCCAAATTCACCGGCGAAATCGGAGTTTGTCTATCCACCGGTGGTCCGGGAGCGACCCACATGATCACCGGCCTGTACGACGCCAAACTTGACCATGTGCCGGTACTGGCGATCTGCGGTCAGGCCGAAGCCACCGTCCGCGGCGCCAGTTATCAGCAAGAACTTAATTTGGATCGGATGTTTGCAGACGTGGCCGATTTCGTCCAGGAAGCATCGGCGCCAGCGCAAGTCCGACATCTCATCGACCGCGCAATGCGCGTTGCGATCGCCCGGAATGGGGTCTCGGCGCTGATTTTGCCCAAGGACATCCAGGACAGCGAATATGAAGAGCCGCAAGTGGCCCATGGCTTCACACGGTCGGGCGTGGGTTACTCGCGGCCGAAAATCGTTCCCAATCTCGTCGACCTTGAATTGGCGGCAAATGTCCTGAATGCTGGAAAAAAAGTGGCGATCCTGATCGGTGCAGGTGCCCGTTGCGCGGCCGACGAAGTCCTGCAGGTCACGGAGCTTCTTGGCGCCGGTGTGGCGAAAGCGCTTCTCGGAAAGGATGTCCTTGCCGACGATCTTTCCTTCGTTACAGGTGCGATTGGGCTGCTCGGCACCGAACCCAGTTGGACTCTAATGCAGGAATGCGACACGCTTTTCATGATCGGAACCGGCTTTCCCTGGGCCGAATTCTTGCCGAAGGATGAAAAGGTTCGAGCGGTACAAATCGACATCGATCCGGCTATGCTGTCCCTTCGCTTTCCGGCCGAAGTCAATCTTCACGGTGATGCCGCCGAAACGCTGCGCTTGCTTGCGCCCATGCTGCAAAGAAAATCTGACAGAAGCTGGCGAAGCGACATCGAAAAACATATCAGGGATTGGTGGAAGACGCTCGAGGGACGTGCCAAGGCTGATGCTAAACCGGTAAATCCCCAACGCGTGGTTTGGGAGATGTCGCCGCTTCTGCCGTCCGACGCAATTGTTACCAGTGACAGCGGATCCTGCGCTAATTGGTACGCTAGGGATTTTTGCGTGCAGCAAGGTCAGGCGGCTTCGATGTCAGGAGGCCTCGCTTCGATGGGAGCGGCGGTACCCTACGCTATCGCAGCAAAGTTTGCCCATCCCCATCGACCGGTCGTTGCCCTGGTCGGAGATGGCGCCATGCAAATGAACAATATGGCTGAACTTATTACGGTTCAGAAATACTGGCAGCAGTGGTCCGATCCGCGATGGATCGTGTGTGTGTTCAACAATGAAGACCTTAACGAGGTAACGTGGGAACAGCGGGTTATGGAAGGCAACCCAAAATTCGCTGCCTCTCAGCTGATTCCGAACTTCGCCTATGCCCGCTTCGGGGAAATGCTGGGCTTTAGGGGCATCTTCGTTGACAAACCTGATGATCTGCATGGCGCCTGGCAACAGGCTTTGACGAGCGACCGGCCCGTCGTGCTTGAGGTCAAGACCGACCCGGACGTTGCGCCCCTGCCCCCGCACGTGACGCTCAAGCAAGCCCGGGCCTTCATGTCCTCCATCGTCAAGGAAGACCCGTCCGCCGGACACATGATTGCAGATACTGCCCGCCAGGTGCTCGGCGGCATTCTCAACAGAGAGTAAGGGACGGACGGCGATTCGCGGACCATAGCTTCCAGCGCGGCTCATTGCGCCATGCCGGAAGAACCTCCTTGAGGCGCTAAGTTTGAGACGACGAACGCATGCATCCCGTGCTGAAGCCTAAGAGACCTCGCCACGGGACCAAATGACGTCCCAGGGAGCAAGAGAAAGGTTATCGGCGCCGCCAATACGCCAGAGCAGCTTTTCGCCCGTCGCAACTTGAGACGTCAGAGGCGCGTGCGAGAGATTCGCCGCGAGAGAGAGCAGAGAACCATCGCCTAGCCGCCAACGCACAGCTACGGCGCTCTTGCCCAATATTTCATACTTGCCGGATTGCGATCCCTTCAGCCGCGGCACGATTTCGCGGTGCCGGATGGCAAGAAGTTCGCGGTACAGTTCGACCCAATCCGCATGAACACCCTCGCCCGCGCGTTCCCAATTCAGCTTGGCGGATCGGAACGTTTGGTCAGATGTTGGGTCCGGAATGCGTTCCCTATTTGCGGGATCGTGGAACTCAGGAAATTTCGCGAATTCGTTGCGGCGGCCGTCGCGCACTAACGTTGCAAGTTCAGGCTCAAAATCACAAAAGAAGGGAAACGGCTGCTCGGCGCCGAACTCCTCGCCCATGAAAATCAGCGGGATCTGCGGCAGCAACAGATAAATTGCTGTGATCGCCCGCACCGGTCGCGCCGCTGCAAACGAGGCTATCCTGTCACCGAAGGCCCGGTTGCCGACCTGATCATGGTTTTGAATGAAAGAAACGAATGCGGAGGGCGGCAAGTGGGAACTTGGCTCGCCCCGCGGACTGCCGCGGTAAGGCATTAGATCGCCCTGGAACGCAAATCCCTCCGCCAACGCCTTGCCTAGCTTTTCAGTGTCGCCGACGTATGCTTCATAATATCCCGAGCTCTCCTGGCTAACTGCACAATGCAGGACGTGATGCAGGTCGTCGTTCCACTGCGCCGTATAAGCGATCGGATCGCCACCGGCATTGCGGTCCAGCCAGGAAGCCTGATTTTCCTCGTTTTCCAATAGGAGGTGCACGGGACGGCCGACCGAAAGAAGCCGGACTCGGTCGACTATGTCGTCAAGAAGATGCGGGATGCTGTCATCCTTGATCGCATGAACAGCGTCCAGCCGCAGCCCGTCGAGATGAAATTCCTCGATCCAATAAAGGGCGTTCTGGATGACAAATTCACGTACGACGTCCGATCCTTCAGCGTCGTAATTCACCGCGGCTCCCCAGGGCGTATGGTGTCTTTCCGTAAACACCGGGGAGTACGAAGGCATGTAATTGCCGTCGGGCCCGAAGTGATTATAGACCACATCGAGAATGACCATGATGCCCTTGCGGTGGGCGGCATCGATTAGCGCCTTGAAATCCTCCGGGCGCCCGTAACTGGAATCCGGCGCGAACAACAGAACGCCGTCATAGCCCCAGTTTCGCTTTCCGGGGAAGTCTGCCACCGGCATGATCTCGATGGCGGTGATCCCGAGAGCGACGAGCCAGTCGAGGCGCTCGATGGCTGCCTGGAACGTGCCTTGCGACGTGAATGTGCCGATGTGCAATTCATAGATGACGGACTCTTCCCAGAGCCGGCCGTTCCATCCCGCGTCGGTCCATATGAAATTGCCGGGATCGACGACTTCGCTCGGTCCGTGGACGTCCATCGGCTGGTATCTGGAGGCAGGATCCGGAACCTGCCTCCCACCGTCCTCCCATTGAAACTTGTACAGCGTTCCAGCCTTCGCGTCCGAACTGACCAATTCATGCCAATCGCGCCCAACCCTATTCATCGCGACCGGGACGCCATCGTTCATTACGATCGACATCCGATTTATCTTCGGGGCCCAGAGGCGGAAACATACCGCTCCCTCGAGAATTTCTGCGCCGAATTTCATTCGCAATTCATCGGGTTGTCTCTCAATCAGTTCTCAGCGTGAATCCTTTACTTCGTGGTGTGTTCCTTTCTCGCCGGTCTCCTGCTTCTCGCGCTCATTTCGAAGGGACGACTGCGTACTTAGGTCGTTCATAATAGATGGAATCTTGCCGGGAATTTCGCGGGCCAGCAAACCGAACATACCATATTGCTCCGCCAGACGACGTCCCGCCTCGCCGTGCATGTAGACGGCCCACACCGTCGCCCAGTATGGCGGCGCGCCTCGCGCCAACAGCCCCGCAATGATCCCGGCCAAACTGTCTCCAGACCCCGAAGTACCCAGCCCGACGGTCCCATTTTCCGAAAGGCACGCCGCGCCGTCGGGAGAGACTACGTAGGTACTGGCACCCTTCATCGCCACGACGGCGTCCAGCGTGTCAGCCACTCGATGGGCCGCCGTCAGCGGATCGCGATCGATTTCCTCGCGGGATGCCTTGAGAAACGCCGCCATTTCTCCCGAATGAGGTGTCAAGACTATTTTGCCGCTGTGACGGGGGAGCGCTGCGTCATGCTGTTTTAGGGTCGTGAACGCCGCGGCATCGAGAGTATAGGTCGGCCCTTCCAACCGCCTGAGCAGTTCCGAGGTGAGCTCGGCCACCGCTGGGTCATCCATCATGCCGGGACCGATGAGAACAGTGTCGTCATCAGCGGCCAGTTTCGCCAAACGGACGGACTCGGACGGATCGATGCCGCCGGAAGGCGTCTCCCGGCAGCCAAGGATCATGGCCTCCGGCATTGCGATACCCAGTTGAGCGGCGTTCGATCGGCAGGTGGCAATTCGTAGTACACCGGCGCCTGCCCTTAACACTCCGAGACCAGCCAAAAGCGCTGCGCCAGGCACTTCGACGCTACCGGCGATGACCAGAGCGCTGCCCCTCACCTTCTTGTCACCCGCTTGCTCATGCCGCGGGAGGGCGTGGGCGCGCAGAAGCGCTGGGGTAACGCGGTCAACGCTCATCGAGCCGCAACCTTGGCATCAGGTTCGCGGGTGACCGGCGCGCCCTCCCGCTCAAGCGGCGCCACGAAATTGTAGCGCCGCAACGCCAGCGAACCCTCGTTTCCGCGTTTTGCATCGAACTCGTACTCGGTCACCGCGCAGTTGGCCACGTCGCCTTTCGCGTCAATGGCGAGAATGGATTTCTCATCCATATCTTCCAGGAGGTATCGCATGCAGAGCACCACGACCTGATGGCCCACAATAAGCACTCGCTTGCCGCCACAATGGAGACAAATAGTGTCAAGGACGGCCCGCAGCCGCAGGATCACGTCACACCAGCTTTCACCAGCCGGAGGCCGGTAATAGAACTTGCCCATCAGCTTCCGTGACGCCGCCTGTTCGGGGTATCGCTGCTCGATGCCGAGGCGGGTCAGCCGGTCAAGAATGCCGAACTCCTTTTCTCTCAGGCGTTCATCGATGACACATTTGGAAAATTCAGGAGCGAACCCGGCCGATTGCTCGATCAGTTTCGCCGTCGACCACGCGCGAAGATAGGGAGAACTGAACACGATTTCCGGCCGCGCGGCGGCAGGCATGGCGGCGAACCAGTGCCCCAATGCCGTGGACTGCTGCTCGCCCCTGGCACTCAGCGGGACATCGATGTCGCGGGTGCCGATCTTAATGTCCGCCAAGCCGGCTGCGTGGGCGGCATCACGCGCGACATTGCCCGCGCTCTCGCCGTGACGAACGATCCACAATCTCGTGGGCCATCGTTGCGCCGCATCAATCTGGCGGCATGCTGTTTGAGTACTGGTCATCATGGTCCATTGAACGGGACGGAACAAACGAAAACGGCAACCATTTGATTTGGTTCCTGCAAGATGTCCACACAGCGAGCGTCACCGCAGGATTTGCCAGGTGCAGAAATGCACTGCGGGAAGGCAGAGCCGTCAAACAGGTTTTTTAAGATGCAAATATTGCGGGTCGAACTGACCAAGCTCCATGAGCCCGTCCCAATTCTTGACAGTCAGCTTGCCGTGCTGAAATTCCATCACGCGCGAGGCCCGGAGGTCTTTCAAGGTGCGATTGAGGTGGCAATGGACATGCCGAGCGTCTCGCCCAATTGATAGCGACTGAGCGGGATTGGAAATGAAGTGCCAGTCACCGTCAATCCGGAGGCGCGCGCACGGTAGAATAGTTCGCAGAACAAGTGGGCCATGCGCGTCGGCATGAGCCTCGCGCTGTTGTTCGTGACTGCCTCTCGAAAGATTGCGGCATCGATCAGCGTTTCTCGCCAGATTGCAAATGCGATCGATGGCCTGAGATTGAATGTTGCCATAAGCTCCTTGTGAGGGACACACGCGACCAGCGCATCTCCGATTGCACAGACGGCGTGGTCCATCCTATCTATGAAAAGTGCCTGCGAGTCGGGCATGTCGCCTGCCATATTGAAAGAGAGGTACTGCCGGCCGCCCTTGGGCAACAGGTGATAGCGCGCAACCATGCCGGACAATACGACAGCAGACACGCCAGGCTGGTCGCCCTGTCGAACCAGATCCTGATTTGATCCCAGCGCTCGCATTGAGAAGCTCAACGCGTTGATAGCGGCGACATCTGCCCCGCTCAGGCGTGAGTGCTCTTTGAGTTTTCTGATCAGGACTTCATTGGTCTCGGTCACCACACCTCCGGCCACCTCGTATCAAATGATCCAGCAGGCATTGCTGCCGCGTGTAACCTCTGGCTGTTAATTTGGTTCCTCGGCATCCCGTCTGCTGCAATCTTCAATTCCAAGGTACTGTTGAAATTTTCTAGATTGCGTGCTGACGGACAGGTTGGTCGCCGTTCAAAGCCCTCGTTGGAACTATCAACTCCAAGCGCGGTTCAAAGTGTCTTCGGAGCTCGATTTAAATGAAATTCAAACAGTTTGCAGCGCTTCCCTACCGCTTGAGGGAAGACGATATCGAAATTCTACTGATCACGACCCGGAAGAAGGGCCACTGGTCGGTCCCCAAAGGCTGGCTAATCAAGGACGGCACGCCTCAGGGTACGGCAGCTGTCGAAGCCTTCGAAGAAGCCGGAGTGCGTGGGGCGGTAGCTGAGAAGCACATCGGTCGATTCAGGAAACGCAGGCTGAGAAAACGGCAGTCGGTGCTCTGCGACGTTCGAATCTTCCCGATGAAGGTTCGGCGCCAGCAAAGCATTTGGCCAGAAATGGAGCAACGCAGCCGCATCTGGGTGAGTCAGCGCAAGGCCGGGTGAAAAAGCCGGGCTTACGTCGCGCGATCAGGGAATTCGCCGCCGATGCTTGATTCCCTAATGCATGAAGGGCAAAGCTGAAAACCGCCTAAGTCGCCTCATCCAGAATATCGATCAATTCTTCAATCGCGATCAGGCGTTCCTCAAGCCCACTCGGCCGATCAAAAATTACCCGACGGCCATCCAGGCGCAACCCGGATGATTTGCTGGTTCTAAAGTTCGACCAGTCGTGCAGGGTCGCAGCAACCGCCTCCGGGCCGGCATCAATGCGAAGAAGGCCCAACCGCCTGCAATCGGCACGAATCCTTGCCATCGATAGCAGCGAGACCGCTTCCCTTGGCAGATTGCCGAACCGTTGCTCGAGCTCGTCTTCAAGTGCTTCCAGTTCGGCTTCTGTCGCACACTTGAACAAGCGCGCGTAAATCCCCAGGCGCGTATCATTGTCCTGAATGAACGTCCTCGGCAGCCTGCCGGATATTTCCAGCCTCAGTTCCGGGGCCCGCTCTGCGTTACCCTCATTGTTATCCTTCGCCATCGCCCTCGTCAGCAGATGCCTGTATAATGCGCTCCCAAGTACTTTGACATGCCCCGACTGCTGCTCCGATAGCAGATCTCCACCTCCCCGAAGATCGAGGTCTCTGTCGCTTATCTCGAAGCCGGCCCCTGATCCACTCAATTCCTGTAAAGTTTCCAATCTCTTCAACGAGGCGCCCTTCGGCGGCGCATCCGGGTCGGTCATCAGGTACGCGAAGGCCCGGATTGCTCCTCGACCGACACGCCCTCGTAACTGGTGAAGTTGCGCCAGGCCGAACTTCTCGGGCCGCCAAACCACGATCGTATTGGCCCTGGGAAGATCGAGGCCGCTTTCGATAATATTGGTGGCAAGCAGGACGTCCGCTCTTCCCTCCGCAAAAGAGATCATCGCCTCGTCGATATCGCCTCCCGGCATCCGCCCGTGGAGAGCGGCCAATCGAAGCTCCGGCACGATTGCCTTCAGCCGCAGCCGCATGGGGGCGATATCCTGGATCCTGGGACATACGACGAAGCTTTGACCCTTCCTTGCCTTTTCTCGTCGCAAGGCCGCAGAGACGATCTCTTCCCTGAACAAATCGACATTCGTTCGGACGTGTATACGTCGAGTAGGCGGCGTGACGATCAGACTTACGCTGCGAAGGCCGGCGTGAACCTCGCTTAGCGTCCGCGGAATTGGTGTAGCACTCATGGTGAGAAGATGGGCACCGTCCGCTAAACTCGAAAGTCTGGACTTGTCCGCAGCTCCGAACCTTTGCTCTTCGTCGACGATCACCAGACCCAGATCCGCGAAGGCAACGCCCTTAGCCGCCAACGCGTGAGTTCCTACGACAAGCTTCAGGCATCCGTCCGAAAGGGACTTTTTGACCTTCGTTATCTCCTGCCTGGAGCTAAAACGGGACAGGTGTCCGACTTCGATTCCAAAGGGCGCGAAGCGCTTTCGAAATGTCTCAACGTGCTGGCGCGCCAGTACCGTCGTGGGTGCGGCAAGCGCGACCTGCTTTCCGGCAAAAACGGCGGCGGCGGCCGCGCGCAGCGCGACCTCGGTCTTCCCGAAGCCAACATCTCCGCACACGATGCGGTCCATCGGACGGCCCGATGCCATATCCCGAAGAACCTCTTCAACTGCCGACGCCTGGTCGGGAGTGGGGAAATACGGGAATCGGCCTGCGAACCTCTCATACAGCGCTGTCGAAGGGACAATTTTTGGGGCCGACAGCTTTGCGCGCTCTCTGATGGATTTCGCAAGATGATCGGCCGTCTCAACGATATCCTGTTCGATCTCACTGCGGCGCTTCTGCCACGAACTTCCATCAACCTTGTCAAGGGTAACATTGGTGGGGTCGGAGGAGTACCGCCAGATCGATGTAAGCTCCTCCAAAGGAGCGAGCAGGGTCTTACCGTCGGCAAACTCCAGGCGAATCATTTCGCTCTCAGGCGTGCCCTCGACAGCAACCGTCTCAAGGCCGCGAAGAATAGCAACGCCACGATCAAAGTGAACGACAACGTCGCCGGTTGCTACCTCCGTCGAACTTCTCGCTTGACTTGAGGGCGTCGCCATCGGGGTCAGGTGAGACGCCCTGCTTCCCAGGATATCCGAAGCGGTGATGATGACGACATCGCCGGATCTCGATGGATGAACAAAGCCACGATCGAAGTCGGCAATAAAGGACATCCTTCTGCCGCTCGCTGTCTTCACAATATCGCAGAACTGGTTGCATCGATGGCTTAAGTCGCCGGCGCGGCGATCCATAAGTCTCAGGTCCTTGTCGTTCGCGGCGGTAAACAGAACGCGTTCGGAACTGGCATCGGCGAGGAATCTGCGCAACGATTTGGCTGGGGATGCAGCTTCAAAAAAGCGCGGGACCGCTTTGATTGTCGACGACACAGGCAGTATTTTCGCGGCGCCCAGAATCGTCTTCCACTCATCCGTGGTCAGAAATTCTCGACGGCCGGCCAAATGCGCCGCGGTACCTTCCTCGTCCAACTGCTGCAGCCACATGGCTCCGCGCTCATCTACGCCGGCGTCCAGTACTAGCCGCGCCGCCGGCAGATAATCAAATATGGAGTTTACGAGGTCCGGCTCATCTTGTGGCGTATCCGGCTCGCCGTCGGCCTTCGGCTGTTCCCATACCGGATCAACGACAAGCTCCTTCAAGTCAGTAATCACTGCCCCATCGACAAGATCGTAGCAACGGATGCCGGCGATGAACCCCTCGTCTATTTCGATCCTGGCTGGACCTAATGAGCCCGCGGGGTAAAGCTCGACCACCTGCCCCTGAAGCAAGGCAGATCCGGGCATATCCACGCGCTCGTCGAGGGTGTAGCCCGCCTGATTGAGAAACGCTCTCACGTCATTTTCAGCGAAAGGATCTCCGATCCTGAGATGTAACACGGCGTCCTTCCAGCGCTCGCAATGAACGACGCGTTGAGCGACAGCCTCCGCCGTGGTCACCAGAAGCGCGGCGGAGGGATTGCTCGCGATGCGCCGTAACACCGAAGCTCGCCTGCCCGAGATCTCGCGCGAAGCCTCCATTTCATCGAACGGCAGGGTGTCCCGTCGGGGCAGCACCACGACCCCGCAATCGGGTGAAAGCGCATGCAGGAGTGCGCCAAGCTGTTCGGCCCTTCTTTCGTTTTCCGCGAGGAAAATCAAGCCGTTGTGCTTGGCAGCTTTCCATTCATCGAGCAGGAAGAGTGCGATCATTCCTGATGGCGCCGCCGACGAGATCAAGTCTCGCGCTTCTTTCCTCTTGGCGGAAGAGGGGTAGCGAACGCCCTTCGCCCTTGGTCGTCCTATCCCGCTCATAATTCCTTCTTGCTGTCCGCTTCAGAAAAAAGTGAGCGCTTCCGCGTCACGACTTTCCAAGGCGCCGAGAGGTCTTTTGTTCCATCGCCCGCACTTGCGAAGTGCGCAACAAGTACCGGCCCGATCTAGGAGTTCGAAATCCTTGCGATCACGCCGTCGCTTCTTCACCTGCCGAAGCAAGCCACCGTTTGGCATCCTTCAGCTTCAGGCTGGACGGAGAACGACGAAAGTGGCTCGCGCCCGGCAAGCGACGGGCAAAGTCTCAAGCTGGGGCCGTGTGTCCCGAGACGACGCAGTCAGGTGCTTTTTGCCTTTTCTTCAGCAGGTCGAATGCGAGCAGAGCCGCGTCTGCTCGGCCACTTTTCTGGCGGTCGGGTGAATGCGTTGCAGAAGATCGGAATGAAAATTGACGGCTGTCCGATCCACGAATGAGCCGTCCACGACGGAGCTTTTTCACGCAAAAGGCTTGTTCACGCAAAGAAGCGTAAGAAATTTGGTTTCTTGAGCCTTGTTTTGCAGTTTGGAATGCCATCGGCGATCGGCCACAATACGGCCAAGCAGGCACAATGCAGTGGTCACCGATCAGCAAGCATGAATCATCAGGCATCGTTCCTGAGCCAATCGCCGGATTCTTCACGGGCGTGTTGACTCTCAATGTCCAGGAGTTTCCGCAATTCCTTAGCGAGCTTTAGGGCCGCGTTTGCCGCAAGAGGTGCAACCGCCGCAGGTTCAATTTCCTTATCGAGACAACGTTCCTATTGCCCACGCAACGCTCGAGAATTCGCGCCCCCTTGGGTTTATCCGCTGCTTCTGACGCTCGGTCGATCTCTGCGGGCGCCGCGCCGCGTCTGACCTTTTGAAGATATCCCAGCCCATCTGGAACTGAGGACCCGCTTGGTCATTTGTAAAATGACAACGGAGAATTTTATGCTCGATTATCCCAAGCCGCCGTTCGCCGCGCAAAAACAACCGACGCCGGGCTCAACCGACGCGATGCAGCCCCGTCCGGACCATGGCGAAAAATCCTACGAGGGCTCCGGCCGCCTGAAGGGAATGAAAGCGGTCATTACCGGCGGCGATAGCGGCATAGGTCGCGCCGTGGCAATCGCGTTCGCGCGAGAAGGCGCTGATGTCTTGATTTCGTTTCTCAATGAGACCGACGAGGCGAATGAGGTGAAGAAGCTCATCGAGCAGGAAGGCCGCAAGGCCGTGCTCGTGCCGGGCGACCTGCAGGATGCTCGGCACTGCCGCGAGGTCATCAAAAAGGCCGTCGGCGAGTTCGGTGGTATCGATATTCTCGTGAACAACGCGGCGCACCAGGCGACGTTCAAGGACATCGGCGAAATTTCGGACGAGGAATGGGAGATGACGTTCCGGACCAACATCCATGCCATGTTTTATCTGACAAAGGCGGCGGTGCCGCACATGAAGGCCGGTAGTGCCATAATCAACACCGCCTCCGTGAATTCCGACATGCCGAACCCGATGCTTCTAGCCTACGCGACTACCAAGGGAGCGATCCAGAATTTCACCGGCGGTCTGGCACAAATGCTCGCCGAAAAGGGCATACGCGCCAATGCCGTCGCCCCAGGCCCGATCTGGACACCCCTGATCCCGTCCACCATGCCCGATGAAGCGGTAAGGAATTTTGGCAAGCAGACGCCGATGAAACGCCCCGGTCAACCGGCCGAACTCGCAAGCGCCTACGTCATGCTGGCGGATCCCCGCTCCAGCTACACGTCCGGCACCACAGTGGCGGTCACCGGTGGCAAGCCGTTCATCTGATGGCCGGCCTCAAGCATCCCGTGACCCCCGACGGGCGCTATTTTGTCGTCCGGGGCAGGCTCTGGCGGCTGTCCAATCCTCATCTTTCTGCCGCAGTGAGGGCTGCGTGCGTCATCACCCTGATGGCAGCCCGCAGGGCCGTCAAATCCGCCAAAGCCGCTGGCGACCTTACCGCGGAAGCGGCCGCACATCACGCGGTCGACAACGCAAAGCGGGCGTTGGGCGAGCGCGGCGAGGTATGGTGGAGCGATGGATCACCGGACTTGAACCGGCACATGATCAAGAACACGCCTTACTCGGCCTGGTATTCGGATCTGAAGACGGCCGCTCGGCGTGACCAACGCATTCAGTTTCAAAACGATGACCGTCTTCAAGCCAAAGAGCATGTGGCCTGAGGCCACCTGGCACGTCCCGACAAATTCATGGTTCAATTCACTGACAAACCTCGCCTGAGCGGTTCGGTCGTTGCCGTCGGATCGAACCCTCAGCACGGTTTCAGTAAACCAATCCAACGCACAATAAGGCTCGTCGAAAATCACGGCGTCGAAGGCGACGCCCACGCGGGCCGATTCGTCAGGCATAGATATCTAGCGGCAAAGACGCCGGAACTTCTCAATAATCGGCAGGTTCACCTGATGGCCTCCGAACTTTTCGCCGAATTGGTATCGGTGGGTTTTATCGTGAGCTCCGGCGACCTGGGCGAAAACGTGACGACGGAAGGTTTGGACCTGACGAGCTTTCCGCTTGGGACGCGACTGCGAATAGGTGACTCTGCTATCGTCGAACTGACTGGCCTGCGAACTCCCTGTAGCCTCATTGACCGCTTCCAGAAAGGGCTGAAGCGCGCGATGATCAGGAAGAATGCGCGTCCCCGGTTCAGGTGCGGCGTGCTCGGTGTTGTCAAGGCGACCGGTCAAATTGCCGCCGGCGATCCTGTGGCGGTTGAGCTTCCTTTGTCGGCATGGCAGGCGCTGCCGGCGCTGTAGCTGCATTCGCGGGGTGTGGATCACGGCAGGAGACGGACAACCAATCGGTTCACGTTGTCCGCGAACATGTTTTGGAACGCGAGGGATACCGCAAACGCTCCGTGCATACCGCGCATCAGGGCTATTTCCCCTTGCTGCTCGTGGCGGATCGCGTGCGCCATAAGGCGGAGACGGGGATCGGTCCCTTGGTGGAGTTCCCAATCGGCCATAGCGACAGCTCCCTTGTGATGTTCTGTCATCAACTCGACAAACAGACTGTCGAAGGACGCCGCGGCTGTTGACTGCAGCCTCGCCACGGCCGCCGTATCGAGTAGTCCGGGCATGGCCGCTTTTTCCTCCGCCGAGCAGATCTGCATGGGTTCGCCGAACCAGTTTGCCCACCAATGCGTGAAAATTCTTGCCTCGCCCTTCTGACTCGCCACCATAAGCTTCGACAAGGCGCGAAGATGGGGATCGCCCGCCCGTTCTGCGGCGATCGAAGCCAGCAGAATGCCTTGCTCATGATGGGTGGACATATGCCGCATGAAAGTCTGGTCGATCGTCGGATCGCGTCCCACCCATGCGAGTTCGCGGCCACCAGCCGCAAACAGCGCCGCGGCGCCGAGCCCCAACAAGCCACAAATCGCGCCAAGGCTCCAGAATCGCAGAAATGTCCTGCCCTCAAATACCTCCTGTTCCGAAGGACAGCGGCGAAACCACGCGAACAGCGGATACATGGACGCCGAGGAGAGGTGAACAAGAAAGCCGATCCAATAAGGCTGCTGCAATGTGAAGATAGGCTGCCAGAACGGAAACAGCGGGACCAGAACGAACCATTCGAGTGCGGAGGTCAGGATTGCCCATGGCACTGCCATGCCTGCAAGCTTGGCGGGATGCAGACGGGCCGTCCATTTTCCAAATACGCCGAAGAATACCAGCGCCCAGGAAAAATCGGCCCATTGGTGAAAGGCGATGCCGACCGCCATGACCCCGACCGTCGGTTCGGCGGTCAACGCCCAGTCGCGCGCAGGTATCGCGGCTACGGACATCCAGTCCACGGCAGCATCGCGGCCGATTCTAGCAGCAGATAGCTGACTTACGGCCGTCGAAAACGTGCTGCTGAGGAGACCGAGATAGACAGCCGCGCGCCAACACTTGGCAACACCCAGCGCGTCTTGCGCGCAAGGCCGGGATTTGACGGCCTTCCTTGTCTCAAAACGCATCAATCATTTCTTGGCGGAGCCGGGTTCGGCCATCTTCCGATGCTGGGTCGCCAGAACCCCGGCTGGCGTCACGTTGGCGACGGCGGACTGAACCTTGTTCTTGAGCCCACTGACGACATCGCCCTCGCCCTTGATCATCGCATCAAAGCCGTTGTTGGCGACCTCGGAAGCATCGTCCTTCTCGGAAGTTCCGATCTTGGTATCCATCATTTCCGCGCGCCGGAAGAATTCGGTTTCAGTGGCTCCGGGCATCAAGCACGTAACGGATATTTTGGTGTCCTTCAGTTCTTCTCGCAGTGCAAATGAAAACGAGTTCAGGAAGGCCTTGGTCCCGTTGTAAACGGCCTGAAAGCTGCCGGGGGTGAAACCGGCAATCGATCCCGTGATCAGGATTTTGCCGGCATTTCGGCGGCGCATGTCGTTACCGACCTTGTGGACCAGGTAGATGGTGCCTGTGACATTGGTATCGACGACCCGTCGCGCCTTTCCGAAATCCTGGTCCAGGAACCCGTGGCCGAGCCCACGGCCGGCATTTGCCAACAGGGCGTCGACCTGACGCCCCTTCGTGGCCGCATAGAGCTTATCTACGCCTTCGATCGTGGCAAGATCAGCCTGCAGCGCTTCAACCGTCGCGCCCTCGCTGCGCAGCGAGGTGGCCGCGCTCCCGATCTCAGGCTCGTCCGCCGCGATTAGAAGGTCGTAGCCTTCCTGAGCACAACGCTTTGCAAGCTCAAATCCGATGCCGGTCGAAGCCCCGGTAACGATCGCGAAAAGTCGGTTAGCGGACATGGCTATCTCCTGTTGTGAACGCCGGAATGTAATCCCCGCGCTCCGCTGTCGTTCCTAAAAGTTTGGTGCACTTTGGAACCGAACTTCTCTCCGGAGTTTGTCCGGGCACAGTGCGTTGACCGGAGAATTACGATGAAAGCGCTTACGTGGCACGCCAAGAATGACATCCGCTGCGAGAGCGTGCCGGATCCGAAGATTGAGCATGGACGCGATGCCATCATCAAGGTAACGGCTTGCGCCATTTGCGGTTCGGACCTCCATCTATTCGACGGCGTTATGCCGACGATGGAAAAGGGCGACGTTCTCGGCCACGAGACCATGGGCGAAGTCGTCGAGGTCGGATCTGAAAATCGAAAGTTGAAGATTGGCGATCGCGTCGTGGTTCCATTTACGATCTCCTGCGGCGAATGTTTCTTCTGCAAAAAAGGCTTCTTCTCCGGTTGCGAGCGCTCCAATCCCAATCACAAGATCGCGGAAAAGCTCTGGGGTCATTCACCCGCGGGCCTGTTTGGCTACTCGCACATGCTCGGCGGCTTCGCAGGCGGCCAAGCGGAGTATCTCCGGGTCCCCTATGCTGACATCGGACCGATCAAGGTTCCGCAGGGTCTGAGCGACGAGCAAGTCCTCTTTCTCTCAGACATCTTTCCCACGGGCTTTATGGCGGCGGACTTCTGCAACCTCAAGGGCGGCGAGACCGTCGCAGTCTGGGGCTGCGGCCCCGTTGGACAGTTCGCGATCAAAAGCGCATTCTTGCTTGGCGCCGAACGTGTCATCGCCATCGACACAGTTCCGGAACGGCTGGCTCTGGCCCAAGCTTCCGGTGCGATCACCCTCGATTTCAAGAATGAGGACATCTACGACCGGATCCAGGATCTCACCAACGGCCGTGGCGCCGACGCTTGCATCGATGCCGTTGGCACGGAACCGGACACTGGCTCTGGCTTCGATGCCGTGCTCGACCGGGTCAAGGTCGCGACATTCATGGGCACCGATCGGCCGCATGTCTTGCGTCAGGCCATTCATTGCTGCCGCAACTTCGGAACAGTGTCGATCGTCGGGGTCTACGGCGGCCTGCTTGACAAGATTCCGATGGGATCGGCAATCAATCGCGGCCTCACATTCCGAATGGCGCAGACGCCCGTTCAGCACTATTTGCCGCAGTTGCTCGAGCGCATCGAGAAAGGCGAGATCGATCCATCCTTCGTGATTACCCATCGCGCCTCCCTTGAGGAAGGACCCGAGCTTTACAAGACCTTTCGTGCGAAAAAAGATGGCTGTATCAAGGTGGTCATGAAGCCCTAGTGGCAGCGTTCAATTTTTCCGCTGGCGAAGTCAGAGGATCGTTCAATGTGCCCGACAGAGATTTCTCATGGCGCGCGTCCTGATCGGCACATCCGGTTGGCATTATGATTCCTGGCGGGGACCTTTCTACCCCGCCGGCCTTCCCCTGAAGGCGCAGCTCCAATACTACGCCAGCCAATTCGATACCGCCGAACTCAATGGAGTTTTCTACCGCACGCCTACCCCGGATGCTGTCGGAAGCTGGAAGGATCAGACGGGAAAGGGATTTATTTTCTCGTGGAAGGCGTCCAAATTCATCACGCATTGGAAGCGGCTTTCGGCGAATTCGGTCAATAGCCTCGAATTGCTGGAAGATCGCCTGTCGTTGCTGGGCGGCAAGGCAGGACCTATCCTTTTTCAGCTGCCACCAAATTTCCAAGCCGACTCGGATAGATTATCTGCCTTTGTCCGAATGCTGTCGCCCAAAAGACGTTACAGCTTCGAGTTTCGGCATCTTAGTTGGTATACGCCGCGTATCATGCGTATTCTCGCAAACGAAAACATTTCGCTTTGCATTTCCGATCACCATGACGCGCCGGCACCTTGGAAGCGGACCGCGGACTTCGTCTATCTTCGCGGTCATGGTCCGAGCGGACGGTACAAGGGTCATTATTCGACGGCTGCCTTGGCGGCATGGGCCAAGCACATCAGGTCCTGGAAATCCCAAGGATGCGACGTGTTCGTTTACTTCGACAACGACCAAAAGAGCGCGGCGCCGGCTGATGCACTCAAGCTTAAAAAAATGCTGGCGCGCTCCCTATTGCACAGGTGATGCCGAAACGAAACCGAGGGCCTTATGTGTCGACGGCGTGACGGCCAGGCTCCTCGACTGCCGGGCTTCATTGCTCAGCCCTGTGGGACGACTCGTCGGTTAGCAAATCTTCGGGACGTGGCCGGTTGAGGTAGCTCCGAAAGCCATGGCGACGTCGGGCGTCCCGCGAAGAATCCGGTTCAAACGGTCGTTATGCCGAACTAGCGGCCCGCCAAGCCGGCGGGTCCAGCTGGCGAGCTTCTGCTCATGGCCTACTGGCCACAGGCTGACTCTCACACGCCCAACCATAGCAAGCGGTCACGATTCCGGATCCAGACGGGATGGGCATGGGCTCGACGACGCACGTACGATCGGCTTCATAAACGCCATCATGACCCGACCGCCTTCTCGTGTGCATATATCTTTCGTTCGCTTCGGAACGAGGGTGACGCCATGCCGTTGGAAGGACATCTTTTCCCTTTCTTACAGCAGGGTTCCCTCATGTATCATCATGTAAAAAAACTCATGTTTACCGTGCGCGTCGATGAACCCGATGTTAAGTTCGGCAACATGCTCCTTGAACAGTTCGGCGGCGCAAATGGCGAGCTAGCCGCTGCAATGCAATATTCGATCCAGGGGCTCAACTGCGAAGACCCGGATCGCAAAGATCTGCTGATGGATATCGGCACTGAGGAACTCAGCCATCTCGAAGTTGTCGGTTGCCTTGCCCGGATGCATCTCAAGCCGTCGAAGATCGACCGGCGTGCGGCGGAGGCCGACCCGCTGATCGCGATCGCCGGCGGCGGAGGGGTCAATCTGTTTAATTCACAAGGTAATCCTTGGACGGCCGACTATCTCAAGATTACTGGCGAACTGGATGTCGATTTGCGCAGTAACATCGCAGCCGAAGCTCGGGCAAAGATCGTGTATGAGCGCCTGATCAACTTCTGCGACGATTCCGGAACCAAGGATGCGCTGCAGTTCCTGATGACCCGTGAGATCACCCACATGAAGGCCTTTGCGGCGGCGCTGGAGAGCATGAAGAAGCCGGCATTCTCGATCGGCAAGATTGCGCCGACCCCCGGACTTGTGAACCAGTTCTTCAACGACTCCACGGGCGCCGGGGACGAGGGGGAGATTGATACGCGCGGGCCGTGGAATGAGGGAGGCGACTGGGAATTCGTCAGCTCCCCCGCGCTCGGAGATAACCAGGTCGGCGACTCCTCCAATGGAATCAAGACCGAGAGCTCGCCCCCGACGGCTCCCACCGGTATGGACGACCTTTTGGTCGACGAATTGCGCGACATCCTTCATGCCGAAAAACAGCTGCTAAAGGCCTTGCCAAAGATGGCGAAGGCCGCGCGATTTGACCGGCTGCGGGAGCTGTTCGATCTGCATCTTCAGGAAACCGAGCAGCAGGTCGAGCGTATCAATGAGTGCTTCTCTCTGCTTGGCGTCACGGCCCGCGCAAAACCCTGCAAAGGCATGATGGGACTGGTCGAAGAGGGTCAAGAGGTCATGGAGGAAGGAAAGGCTAAGGAGGACGCCTCTGCCGATCTCGCCCTCATCGGCACTGCCCAACGGGTCGAACATTATGAGATTTCCGGTTATACCACCGCGAAAAATCTCGCCCAGCAGCTGCGCCACAGCGCCGTTGTCGCACTGCTCTCGCAGTCGCTGGCGGAAGAGGAAAATGCGGACCAGTTGTTGAACCAGGTGGCGCGAACCCTGATGTCGGTGGCAAAAATGCCGGCGGCGATCGAGCAAGCCGACGAAGCAGAAGAAGTCTAGATCGATCATAAAGGCCGGCGCCCCGGCGCCGGCCTCTCCTTGCCGCGGCGGCGCACTTAGGCCGAAATTGCACCCGGTGACACTACCTCTGAAGGGCGGATCACTTGGTCCGGCTGAAGGTACGGAGTTGCCCTCCGTATCCTTTGCAACATTTTGCACGCTGGGCTTGGCCTAACCCTCGTGGGCTCTCCACCAGACGGCCACTGCTGCGACGACCTCGTCCCACAGTGAGGTCGGCAGGTCAGCAGCCGCGATCCTGACCACGTATCGATCCCTGACCCTGTCTCTCGACCACTCTGCCGCGCCAAAATCGAACCCGAAGCTTCCCGCGTGACGCAGCGGCAAGCCTCTGCGGTCCATATCCGCACACAGCTCCGCGACAACTTCCCGCGCTTCGCTCTCGTCGAGCGTCCTTGCGGAAGTCAGAGTGACGTATAGACCATGAGCGAAGTGAAATTCGGCAGATGAACTGGCAAGCGCCGCGGAAAAATGGCGCATCGCCCTTCGGTTATTTCGCAATATGGCAGCTACCCGCCTGTTGGTCAGCGAGCGATAAGCCGGAGCTCCCACAAAAGGCGGAAAATGCGCCGGCAGCGCCGCGCCACCGAAAAGTCGGACGGCGTTGCGCGTCTCAGTCAGGAGGTCTTGAGGAAATCTCTTCTCGTTAGGACAGCCGGCAAAGACAATCGATCCCAGACGACCATATTCGACCCCTAGAGAATCGAGCTTCGTATGACTACGGAGCAACACAATTGGGATTTTTGTATCGTGGGCCCAGTTCAAGGCTCGAACAATGTGGCCGGAGCCGCTGGAAAAAGAGGTCGTGTCGAACACAACAAGATCAAGTAGTGGTTGAGCGCATTTGACGATAGCCTCGAATGCGCCGACCGACGTGCAAGAATCCAGTAACAAAATCCGGGGCCGCGATCCGCGAAAACTTGTGATTTCGGCGAGCGATCTGCCCAGCTCGATCCGCCTTAGATGCTTCGCATGGCCGTCTATCAGCTCGGCCGTCTCTCCGTAGGAGTTCGGCATGGTGACGATGTCCGCCTCAGGGAAGATCGAAGCCATGGCCATCAGCAGTGCCGAAATAGCGGCCATTCCCGAGCCTGTATAAACAGTTTTGCTGCCTGACTGTTTCTCGAACCCGTAGAACGAGGGACCTCGAACTTCCAGATCGGCGCGTTGATAATCATATTCGAATTCAAACGGGCCCGACCGCGGCCGATGCGAATGCGTCCAGGCCGTTTCCGTCAGGGCCCAGTCATGAAGCACATGTTCAGCCTTAAGCGCTGCGGCAAGGTGAAATTTTTGCTCGATCACCTCGGTGATCAATTTGGGAGACCGAATCGTTAAGGGATCGGCAAGCAAACTGGTCAGCAGATCGAGTTCTTCTTTCTTTCTAGCCGAGTATGCCTCGACGGTTTCCATAACGACCTCTACTCGTCACATAACGCGACGTTTTTGCGTACTCACGGCCAAGCCGATCATGAGCGGGAAACTAGCCGGCGAGATGAAAGAGATATTTTACTCTGTGGCTTTCGTCCGGTCCTGGGATTATGCGAGCCCGTGGCTGGTCTGACGGCAAAATGGGCCCGTACCTGGTGGGGCTCAGGTCTCACATCTGCCTTCTGGTGAGGGGTCGTTGTGTCCTTGACGAAGGGCCGCCATGGCAGCCCATGTTAGTGACCGGTTCGTAGTCGTCTGTGGGTTGCTCATTTGCCCTCCGGCTTCTTGATTACCGGCTGTGCGGGCATGTGGCCTTGCTCGGTTTTGATCGCCTTCTGCGCCCGCTCTTTGTCGGCGGGTTGTTCCTCGCCCCTACCGGTTCGAACAATACCCTGGCTTTTGTCATCTGGCATTTGCGCCTCCTCTTAACCCCCAACGCACCGTGTGGAGTTAGGTTGCTGCGAGAAACTGCGTCAAAGCGTGGCGTTGCCATCGACGAGCGAGCCGCGGCGGCAACCAGGGGCCCCAAGCACCCAACCGTCTAGTGCGTGTCGGATTGCTGCCATTTCTCGAGGTCGATGTCCGGCCGATTCGGGTTGAGCTGTTCCTTTTCAGGATTACCCTTCCACGCTTGTTCGTCTGTTTATGAGAAGGCCAATCCGTCTGTTGGCGCGGATCGTCGTTAGGCGTTTCGCGCGGGTCTCCATCTGCCGGTGTATTCATGTGCATCCTCTCGGGAAGATAATTCCAGAGATTGGGTGTCGTTCCTATATTTAAGCGTAGCTGATGACGAGAGTGATCGCCGGCAATCGATTATAGCAAGTGGTGCGGGACCATAGTATACTGGCAGGTCGCGCCAGGAGTGCCTGAGCGCAGGACCCAAAAGATGCCGTTCAGGACGCGCCACGGGGAATGCTACGCGGCTTGTTCGGCAGAACCGACCTGATAGCAGCCCATTCAAAGTCCGTGAGTTCATGCCGCATGATTCGAGGCTCCGGTTACCCCGTAAGCGGAGATATCCCGGAGATGCCAAAATCGACGCGAATAACAAGCGGACATGAACTACGACCTACATCGAGCAACGACCATGCTCTGGGGCAACGGCATTCGGAACGATGAGTTTTTCCAAGGCTTTCAGCATTGAAACGCGATGATAGGGCTTGGTGATGATCGGCACGTCTGCAAGGGCATCGCCCATCGTAAGGTCTTCGCCGTAGCCAGTTCCAAACGCAAACGGAATGGAGTGGGCCTTTACGTACCGTGCGATGGGCAGACTATTCTCCGGACCGAGGCTGACGTCCAAAAGCGCGAAACTGAAAGCTTGTGTTGAAAGAATAGTTAGCGCACCGGTGACTGAATTTGCGATTACTACACTTTCGGCTCCCAGCGAGCGCAACAGGTCTTCGGCGTCGACTGCGATAAATAGGTTATCCTCAACAAGCAGGCATCTGCTCACCAAGCGTTTGATGTCGGCAGGGCTGGCAGCGATGCCTTCGTCCAACGGCTGCTGCACGTCGGCAGGTCGTTCCACACATTGGGCGACTGCCGCTGGAAGAATTATGTCGAAGCAGTAGCCGAGCGTATGATACCGCGGCGTGCTGGTGCCGTTCAGTTCGAACGGTATCACTTGCGCTAAAACAGTCGTTCCAAAGCCCTTACGAATGGGAGCCGTGACGGCCGGTCCGCCAGTCTCGACCCATGTCACGGAGACATTACCAATCTCGTCGCTGGATGTTGTCACGGTTATCTGCCCGCCCGGCACGGAAAGCGCTCCGTATTTTCGCGCATTGGTTACAAGTTCGTGCACGACCAGGGCCATCGGCGTGAAGGCTCTCGGCTGCAACATCACTTCCGAACCAATCAATATCAGACGATCTTCGACTTTGCCGTAGGTCTCGATTTCCGCCGAAAGCAGCGAATGCAGCGGCGGCGGCGTCCAGTCGCTCGATGTCAAAAGGTCCTGCGCTCTTGCCAGGGGCCGAATACGATGGTCGAGGCTTTCCACCAATGCGCGGATATCGATCGCGGTGGCGGCGCTTTGAGAAATGAGACCGCGCACGAGGCCGAGGATGTTGCGGACCCGGTGATTATCCACAGCCGGATCTAGTCTGCTATGAAGAGGTCCCTAAAGAATGCGCCAAGCAGTTAGTAGATGGGCACGACGTGGAGCTATGGCAGGTTGATCGGAAGATAACCTCACATATCAACGAGTGGCTAACCTCACCGGGGCTTGCGCCGCCAACATGAACGAATATCGCGCCAATCTGATAGGGCCGGACATCATATCCAGAGCCAGGTCGATCTAGTCTGCGAGCATCAAGAGGCCGCTAAGGAGTGCGCCAAGCAGCTACTGGACGGGCACGACGCAGCTTTGGCAGCTCGGAAGATAGCGACGTTGACTCGCAACGAGTAAGGCCGCCGGAGTTTCGGCCTCAAGCATTCATGTCGCCTTTTGGCGCTTAGCGGACCAGGTCTGAGATAATTAAGGCCGTTGATGATGCCGAGACACATGCCCGCGTCGAAGATCTGTGCTGACCCACGCCTCTAATTGCTTCATAGCAGCCAGCGGTCACCGACCCGTCACATCATCAATCTTTGTTTCGCACTGCCGAGACAGCAGGCAGAAGGCTGAAGACAACGCCGCAAACCGTACGAATTCTAGCCATTTTATGTGCCGCTGATCTACGACGAAAAAGGCATGTGTGGCCAGATTGTCCAGTGAAACGTTCGTGCGTTCGAGATCGACAGAGCTCATCAGCATCCCGGCATGGGCGTTGCCGCACTCTTTGCACGCGACAACGAAAAGGCCCCGACATCGCCCGGGGCCTTTCCTGCGTTTGTGGGGTGCATCCGCCCTACGCAGCAGAAGCCTTTCTGTTCACGCCCTTGCGGAGCGCCACGCCGTTCAGCTTGGTGTTCGCGGCCTTTTCCTCGTTGAGATTTGTTGTCAAAAGCCGGACGACGTCGTCATGGCCCAGTTCTTCCGCCCATGCGATCAGCGTGCCGTAGCGGGAAATTTCGTAGTGCTCGACAGCTTGAGAATTGGCGACGATGGCCGCGTCCAAGACGGCCTTGTCCTCGATCTCGCCCGCGGTGGCGTTGGCCTCCTTGATCAGGCCGTCAATAGCAGGACAGTCCGCGCCTTTAGGCTGCTGGCCGAGCTTTGCAAAAACCTTATTCAGACGCTCGATCTGGTTCTGCGTATCGATCACATGCGACTTGAGGCCGGCCTTCAGGTCGGCATTTGTCGCCATCTCGGCCATTTTAGGAATGGCCTTCGTGAGCTGCTGTTCCGCGTAATAGATGTCCTCCAACTGGTGCAGGAACAGATCTTCCATCGTCTTGATGTCTTTGGTGAAAATGCCCATTTCCGGACTCCTCCATGCATTGGACTCCAGCAACCGCGAAGTCGGGTGTTTGTTCCGAATTCCCTGAAGTGCCTCGTTGCCAACGGACCACGCGAGTTCTCTAGCGGTGGCCTCATATGCGGCCTGAAGCCGCAACTTGTCCGAAGCCCATTGAGGAACGAAGCGTGCTGCGGGCGGTTCGACTTGCACTGCAACATTTGTCGGGTGGCCGACATTTCGTGTAGCCACCCTGGTGTGAGCATGACCCCGATGAATCGATTAAGCCGGCTTCCGACATCCGTTAGCCGAAACCGGAACGTTGCAGCGGGACCTTCCTATGCGGTCGCCGCAGTTGTTGCAGCAGGAGCGCTGGCGGCGGCCGCGCTTCTGAATCGTCATCTTGCGAAAAAAGCAGAGCACGACAATCCGCCAGCCGGCCAGTTCCTTGATGTGGACGGTGTCCGGCTGCACTACGTGGAACGAGGCTCCGGCGAGCCGCTGGTGCTTCTGCATGGCAACGGCAGCATGATCCAGGACTTCGAATCCAGCGGATTGGTCGATCTTGCTGCCAAGAACTACAGGGTCATTATCATCGACCGTCCCGGCTTTGGCCACAGCAGCCGGCCGCGGAACGTCATCTGGACGCCCGATGCACAGGCGCAATTAATCGAGCGCGCGCTCACGCGGCTCGGTGTTTCACAGGCCATCGTACTCGGGCACTCCTGGGGCGCATCGGTCGCGGCCGCCCTGGCTCTCAAGTTTCCCAACTTTGTGCGCGGCTTAGTTCTCGCCTCGGGCTACTACTATCCCACCCTGCGTCCGGACGTCGTGGCCATGTCCGCCCCGGCTTTCCCTGTTGTGGGCGATATCATGGGTCACACGGTTTCGCCCATGATCAGCCGGCTGATGTGGCCGCTTATGATGGCAAAGATCTTCGGACCCAAGTCGGCGCCATCCAAGTTCGAGCGGTTCCCGAAAGAGATGGCGCTTCGTCCTTCGCAAATCCGCTCTTCGGCCGCCGAGTCGGCGCTAATGATTCCGGATGCCTTCCATTTCCACGACAATTATGGGGAGTTGAAGATGCCTGTAGTCATCATTGCGGGCGAGGACGACCGGCTGATAGACATCGACAAGCAATCGGCCCGATTGCATTCCGACATTTGTCAGAGTGCGTTTCACCGCGTTGCTCAAAACGGCCACATGATCCATCAGACAGCGACGGACCAGGTGATGGCGGCGATCAACAAAGTAGCCGGCAAAAGCCCCTAGGCCACAATCACTTCACAAAGCATTTTTTGTGATTTCAGCAGGGCTGTAGGGTTTGGCAAAAACGGCCGCCCTCCGGCAAACCGTCGGGCCCAAGTCTGACTCGTCCCGGCGTAGCCACACGATCTTGATCGAAGGTTAGCGGTCACAGAATCGACAGCGACCGGCGGTGATCGCGCAAGAACGAAGCAATGGAGCGGTAAAGGCTGGTATAGTCAACCTACTTGACGCACTCCATTACATCCGCCAGACGGCGTTTGCCGTCCAGTTCTCGGCCTGGGAATATCCGATCGTCGTCGCACTGCAGTTGCTTCGGAAGGCCTCGTACGGTGGAGACGATGCCGACGGCCAACAGCGCCGGGTGCACGCCAATCGTCTGGCGGACCGGATAATCGGTCAATTGGCCGACGAGCATCTCCGGACGGGAGCCGGTCGGACGTCCGACGCTGCGTAAAGGCCGGCGCGCGTATCTATGGGCTCGCGATAGTTGTCGGGATCGATCCGCCGGGATTTCAAGTCCGAGCCGGGTTCGATTCCGATCAGGTGCGATGAGGGCCCGGAACGGTATTTGCCGGCGAGTACCGCGCGTCATCCTGCTGGTATTTGTGCTGGTATCGACAGCAATCGACGATAAAAGTGACTTCAAATTCAATTGGTTATGGTACTAGGCGATTGCCGGCCAGGGGCACCATTCCTGAACAGACTTACGAACCGCGGGCGTAGGCTGGCCTTTCGGTCCTAGGGTGGCCCGGATATTTTCATTCGAGCCAATGATGCGGATGGTGTTGTCGGAAACGATGATCGCATCGACCACGGCGCTCAGATAGGCCTTTCTAGCTGCGACATCTCCCGAGATCAGCTGTTCGCGCATCAGGCGGGAGAATCGGTCGATTGCAACGGGATCGATCTCGATCGGGAGGGCGCTGGACCGTTTTGCATACTCCAGAGCTTCCAATGCGCTGTCTCGAGCAGATTTGAGTGCAGCGACGCGGTCTTTGAGGCCCGGGTCGGTACCGTCGATGGTGCCGGCCTCGATGGACCCATAGAGCCGCGATAGCCGCTCCCCAGTGTCGGCGACCTGTCTTGCCAGATCCGTCAGCCGCTGATCGGCGGATGCCTGGCGTCCATCTCTGCGGGCCTTGAGGGTCATCAAGATGGCGGTGACCCGCTCAGGCTGAAGCAGCTGATCGACCAAGGCATCGACGACCAGCTTTTCGATGATCGGACGGGCGATCTTGCGGTTTGCGCAGCAAGCTCCGTTATCCTGCTTGTGGCGTCCCTGTTTGATGGCCTGGCAGCATTTGTAATAGGTGTGGACCTTGCCCGTACGGGATGTGCCGGTGGCCGTGGTCAGTGCGCAGGACGTCTTGCAGTCGCATCGAACAAGACCGCCGAGCAACGAGGGCGCCGAGGCCAGCCGCGGACCCTTGAGACGGGGCTGTCGGGAGACCAGCAAAGCCTGAACTTCGTCGAAAGCCGCTCGGTTGATGATCTCAGGCACGTCATATTCGACTATTTCGGCCTCTTTCTTTCGCTCACCAGCTCCGCGGTCGTATTCGTTGAAGCGCCGGGTGCCGGTATAGGCCTCTCGGGTCAGGATTTCGTGGACTGTGCCGGTGCCGAACAACGATCCCTTGCGGGAGCGGTAGCCGCGCTCGTTTAGCCAGAGGGCAATCTTTTTGGTGCCGAGCGGGCCGCTGGTGCCATCCCCGTTCCTGGCGAGATCGAAGGTAAGCCGCACCACCTCCGCTTCGACCGGCTCAATGGCAAGTCGCTTCTTCTGTTTGTTGCCGATGATGTCGGAGTCGACGGACTTGTATCCGAACGGGATGTTGCCACCATTGGAATAGCCCAACCTCGCATTGGCCAACATTGTGCGGCTCGTGGCCCTCGATGTCTCCTTGGATTGATATTCGTTTACGATTCCGATGAATTTTCGGAACATGTCTCCGGTATCATCTTTAGTCAGCGGCTCGGCGAAAGAGATCAACTCGACGCGATGCTTGCGCAGCGTCTGCACAGTCAATTCCTGCTCGACCTGATTGCGAAAAGCGCGAGAAAAGGAGAACACGAGAATTGCGTCGATCGTTCGAGTCCCATCGGTCGCTCGCGCGATCATCGACTCGAAGCCCGCACGCTTCATATTGGTGCCGGTCTCTCCTTCGTCACGAAAAATGCCGACGATGTTGTCCCCATCGCGCTTGCACCTTCCGGTAATTTGCGCGATTTGATCCATCATGCTGAGTTTGTTCAAACTCTGGGCTTCCGTGCTGATCCGTCCATAAATGAGCACATTACGAGGCCGCGGGACCGGCTCGGCCGTGACGACGTCCGCCGCCTGGAGATTCTTGCGAGCCATTTTTCAGTCCTTACGCTGTACTGTGAAGAGTCTATCGGCCTCCCCGAATCATGGGAAGACCTCATTTTTCCAGTCGCTTGCACGGTTAAGATTAGCCGTGCGGAATCAACTCTTTGCAGCGGCGTTCCCACTCGACGCGGAAGGCTTCGTCGACAGCAGCAGCATCTTCCTGCAGCATCGCGCGAAACATCTCCTCGACCCCGACATAGGGCGCAATCCTGATGAATCCGGCAACGAACATCCGGTGGCGATCGGCTTCGGAAAGACAAACGCGCAGGTGAACGCAATCAATGCAGAGGTTCGCACCCGCCTGAAAGCGTCGAAGCTCATCCGAGGTCCGGAACTGGCGGTGAGCGCAGTTTCGCGATCCGGAAATGCCCAGACGCTGCATTTCGCGATGGGTGACCGGGTCCGATTTTCGCTCCGCCACGATGAACTCGGCGTCATCAACGGCACGATGGCGACGGTGACGCACATCGACCGCACTGACACGGTCGATCCGACCATGCACGTCGTCATCGGCGCGCGGTTGGCGCACTTCAAGCTCTCGGAGATCGCGGATGAGCTGGGCCGGGCGCGCCTGGGCCATGCTTATGCCACCACGATTTACGGTTGCCAGGGTGCCACGACGGAGCACGCGTTTGTGCTGCTGAGCCCATCCATGAACCGCTCCGACATCGTCGTGGCATCGTCCCGGGCGCGCCAGCAGACCAAGCTCTTTCTCGATACTAAAGCGTGCGACGCGCAGCTTCGATTGGATCTGTCGCTCTCGGAACGCCGTGGCGCACTCGTTGAGCCGGAGCGGCGCCTGGAGTGGCTGGCTGGTCGGTTGAGCCGGTTGCACGTGAAGACCTGCACGCTGGATCTCACGGTTGCCGTTCCCACCAGCCGCGATCCAGGGAGCTCGCGGTAGGCCGCCGCGACTGCCGCGATGAGCGTGCTTTTTCCAGCGCCCGGCGCGCCTTCGCATACCGCGATGGACGCGTTGGTCGTCGCGGCAAGGGCGGCCCTGGTCTGTTCGCCCGTCAACCCACGAACACGGCACAATGCCGCGACGCGAGCGGCGTCAGGGGCTGAGCGGCGGCGACCGAGAACACGTTCGGTGAGGGCAAGAAGTTCGCGTTCGAGTGCGATCTGCTCATGCGTCGAGTAAATCGGCTGGCCCAGTTTGTCGCGCCCGAGTTGGATCACGCGACCGGCGTCGATAAGGCGCTTCGCCTCCAGATCCATGCGTTCTGCACTGGCGCCGGTTCCCACCAGCGCCGTTCCGATTGCCGCCAACAAATGCCGCTGCTCGAAAAGACTTTCGGTTTCCGTCAACTGGCCGGGCAATGCCAGCATGCGCTCGACGATGATCGCCTCGCGGTCGGCCAGGGCAGGCTCACGATACGTCTGCAGGTCCGACACGTAACGTTCGACATCGACGAATGGCGCCGCCTGTTCAGCCCACATCGCGAAGCGATCGCCGGGACGTTCTTCCTGCTTTGAGGTCCGGGTGCCGAGCGCGACGGCCGCGGCCAACGCCGGGGCGCTTGCCGTCGTCAGTCCCTCGTCGGCCAAGGCTAGTTCGATTTCCTGGCTACGACCATGTTCGAAGCGGAGCCGCTTGAGTGGAGGAGAAGCAAACTGGCGCGATGATCAGCGCAACCACATGGGCGACGGGCTCGTCAATCGATAGCATGGACAAGCTGAAGATCTTCGCGGGCGCCTGGAAATTTCTGGGTGTAAGGTTGCGACGCCACCGAGGTCCAAACTTGTCGATACCCTGTGCAAGGAATACGGGCTGGTCCGTGCCAAGGCCTTCAAGGACATCGCTCTGGCAGATGCGCGCAATGCCATCCAGTCGAAACAGGTCAGCGCCTTGCTCGTTGTGTTGCCATTGACACAAAAGTATCTGACGCTGGTCCGCGGATTTTTCCAGCAAAGTCCGAAACTGTCGCCGGTGCTGATTTCGATCGACTCCGCCGGGGCCATCGCGGAAGCCGAGCGAGCCTATGAAAGCTATGACTTGCCGAAAGGCACGCTGCGCGGAGCTCCGCCGGTTCCTGACGACGATCTGACGACGATCTGACGACGTTGCGGACCGCCTTGTATCTGGTTGCCAACAAGAAGCTCGGGTCCGACCTCGTTGCCACCCTGACCCAGACGATCATGAGCGTGCGCAGGGACCTGTTGGTCGAGCAGCCGATTTTCGCGCAAATTACGGCGCCCAGCACTGACGCCGACGCCTATCTCGCCCTGCATCCGGGAGCGGCCGCATTTTACAACGGCACCACGCTGAGCTTCATGGATGAATATGGCAACTGGATCTATTTGACGCCGACCGCCTGTGCCTGCGACAGATCGCCGACGTCGCCGCGCACTACGGCCAGATTCACGCTGCCGGCGGCAAATGCTTTGGAGGCTTCAAGCGCCGTACCGGTGTCGACCACTTTCAGCCGAATCGACGCGTTGGTAGAAACTAGCCGGCTGGCAATGGCCGACATGGCTTTGGCCGCCTCGCCATCGATGGAGCCGACAGCCACTGTCAGCGTTACCGGATGCGTATAATAGCGATAGGAAAACAGACCCGCGGCCGACGCAAGAATGACGATGCCAGCAAGCAGTACGAACCGGAGCCAGAGCGGCAATTTTATTGAACGCATGTTCGTCGCTCCAACATCCGATCGCTCGTCTCAGTGTCTCAATAACAGCGCGTGTAAAGTCGCCCGTAAGGATCGACGGCCTGCACGCAGCGGGGCGCGACGACCACCGGGGGTGCGACCACGACCGCCCCTCCATAGACCGCCGCCCCGTAAACGCCGCCCGCGACCACACCGACGCCTACGGCCCGGCGCGTCGTGCGCCGGGCAACGCCGGCATAACTTAGCGGCGTCAGCGGGCGATCGATCACATCGACGGCGTTGAATGTGAGCATCTGGCATTTCGAAACCTCGATAATGACTGGCAGATCTGGGTCGAACTCGGCGCGCGTCCGATTCCGCATAAGTACGTGATCACCAACAAGGCGGTTACCGGAATGCCGCAATACACGCTGCGCATCAAGGAATGGCGGACAGATGTCGCGGCCGACGCGTTCGCATTCAAATCTGCCGACGGCGCCATCCGTGTTGGCCGAGGATAGATAGTTTCGCCCGATCCCTTTACGCCGAGGAACGAGCCGCCGAGGGCGTCGGTGAAACCGAAGCTATCGCTCGTTTTCGGACGTGATCACGCGCCGCCCATCGCCGCTGATCGGGTGGAAGCATAAATCATGTATTTTGTTTGGGCGAGGCCCACTTTGGTGGTGGACCATTAGGGAAAGTCCATTCGCGGCCAGTCTTCTCCTTCAACTTTTTAAGTTGGACTTGAAGTCGATCAAACATCAAGCCGTCAAGAAACTCAACGAGAGGCTTCCAATCGAGGGAACCACCTACGTGGAAACTCATGTTAAAATTCACGCTTATGTCGAATGCCCCGCCTTGGAAGCCAATCTCCATACTTCCCGTAATCGAGGCGTGACCGACGTTGTGAGCGTAGCGTTTATTGCGAAGTGAGATGATGTGGTCGTGCACTGGGCGAAGCACTGCGGGTAAAGAACCACGGGAAACACCACTACCGATGCCGCCTTCAACCAGACGAGCGTATGTCGTTACAAACGCCAATATCAGCATGTCATTTTCAAGCGCCCACTCCATCGTCGCTTCAAACTTGGTGGAGGCGAGCCGATGATGGATGTAGCGGAGACTGGCCATAGTTGGAAACGCATGAACGAGGCGGTTCAAGATTTTAAGATTGTGATCCGCTGATTCCAGGATGCCTTGGCCTTCTTCCTTGAGCGCATGTAAATGTTTCTGCCATTCAAGAGGAAAATATCTGATGGCCTCCTCTGGAAAGACAATGAACTCTTGAAGTTCTTCCGATTCTTCCACATTGCCCCCAATAGCCCGAAACGTTCGAGGCTCATCTCAGTCATTGCCATTCTCCACAATGAACTGCATAGCGTCCCATAATTCAGCAATTATGGGACGCCAACCATTCAGCGCAAAATCAATGGCTTGCGCGTGTCATAAATCCGTGTCATAATAGGGCATGAAAATTGGCTACGCTAGGAAAAGCACGACCAACCAATCGCTGGACGGCCAAGTCGATCAACTTCGGTTAGCCGGTTGCAGTCGCATCGTTGAAGAGACCGCGAGTGGTGCGGCTTCAGATCGCCCAGCCCTTCGCAAGCTTATTCAAGAGTTAGGACCGGGATCGGCCCTGGTCGTAATTCGGCTGGATCGATTAGCTCGATCAACTATCGATCTTCTCACCATCTTGAAGTCGGTCGCAGATCGCGGCGCATCGTTCGTATCACTTCAGGAAAGCTGGGCCGACACGACTACGGCAGCGGGCCGCTTGATCCTGACAGTCATTGGCGGGCTAGCGGAGTTCGAACGTGAATTGATCAAGTCACGCACCTCCGAGGGCCGCGAACGGGCAAAGGCTCGTGGCGTCCGCATGGGCCGCAAACACAAGCTGACGCCGCATCAGCAAGCGGAAGTTCGAAAGCGAAAGGCCGAAGGCCAGTCCGTCAGAGAGTTGGGGCGGTCGTACAACGTGTCAGCAAATACTATAAGTCGGATCAAGTGAAACTGCGCAGGCTATGACACAAGCTTAGACGCGAAACCAAAAATTTCGATGAAAAGATAATGCCGAAAAGGTCGGCGATGGCTCTGCCCGTTCCGCGATTCGGAATGCAGCTTTCTATGGCCTCTACGATCTTGGCCTCTCGATAGCCATCACATTATTTTCTGAACTGAACACGCAGTGCATTTCGCCCAGATCACGCGTGTTGGTGATACCATATCTGTTCAAATCGCCTATTTGAACACCCATAAGCAGCCACCGGCGTCCCCCATAGAGACTGTACCCGAGGCCAACTCTTTCTCCATCGTTCAGTACCATGACCCGTGCGACCTTCCATATGCTCCGACTCTCGTCATACTTGTCCGTAACACGCCCCGTATATCGCTGCTCGACTGCCTGAACGCACTCCGACGCTCCCCGTAAACCGAGACCTTGGTGTTCAAATCCCAAACGCCTCAAATCGTCCTGAGTTGGCGGGCTTTGCAAACGAGCAAGCTCTTGCCGCTCCCGTTCGAGATACTGAAGCTTTTTTTCAGCGTCACGGGACTGACGACGGGCGGTTGCCGATACCTGTTCAGCACGCCACTCCGCAAAAGACATATTTTGGCATTTGTGGAATGGCGATTGTTGCGTTTCATTTAGCTCAGCCTCAGCGGAGTTAGACCTCCCTCGGCCGTCGAAGTCTTCGATTTTTTCAAGCATTACCTTCAGTTTATCTGGACTGCGGACCGCTTTTTGTCTGTATAAAACTCTGTTACCTCCCAGCACACGAACGGTAAGGTAGAAACTATTTTCGCCAGTCTTTTGAATGGAAACGTTTGATGTTTTCTCACACCCAACATTTTGGGTTCCGCACGCTTGCTCAATTCCATTTTCATACAAACTTACTGCGCCTTTCGCGGAGCAAACGCCTCCGCTCGTCGCCCCCTCAAACTCACGTTGCCACAATCCATCGCTGAATAAGTTGTCAATTGGCATTCTTTCAGCAGTTAGCCCCTTAGGTTCGACCTCTGCTATAATTCGCTCCTCAGCGGATCGGGCCTTCGCAACTCTCTGAAGATCCCCGGCCGCTCTGCCCCATTCCTGAATAGCCTTCGCGTCAGCGATCTGCTTCGCTTCAGCGTCCGCCCTTGCGCGCCCCTCGGCTGCTCTCGCGTCAGCAGTCCGCTTCGCCTCAGTATCAAAGCTGGTCCGCTCCTCGGCGGCTTTCGCATTCAAAGGCTCGCTTCGAGATGGTGCGGGCTTAGGCGCAGAAGCTGAATTTTGCACGGGTAGGCTTATCTGTGCGACCCAATTCTCACCCGTGCTGAATCCAACATCAGTTGGGACGCCCCCGCTTCGCAGAAGCGCTTCTTTCGCCAAGCGCGGGTCCGGAACGTTCATTGGTCCGCTGACGACGGCGTACCATCCATTGCTCGACTGCATAACCGATACGTTGGGAAAGCGGTTTAAGAATTCCCGAGCAAGGTCAAGCGCTTCGTTCGCTGTTCGACGGCTTGCAAAGACGAGCCAGCGATTGTTTCCAGACAGTCGGAGGCTGCTCGCGCCAGATGAAGGCTGGCCCGCTGAACCACCTTTGCGGAGTGCATCCTGAGCGGCGGGCCGAAGCACTTCTTGGAATATCTGCCCAAACGCCTCCGGCATTTGGCTTGCGGCTCGTTGCGATGTGCCAACTATCAGCGTGGCTGCCAGCAATCCGCTAGTAATTTTAGGTATTACCCAGTGTCCCATTCCGCCCCCCAGCGTGAACACCTATGTTCCATGGGGAATAGGCAACAAGTCAAGGAAAATGGATGCTTAAAGCTAATATGTCATGCCGGGCGTCCGCGCGGCCCCGCATTGAATAAGGACCTTGCTGCCGATGGATTTAATGTACGGCCTCATGCCGGATAAATCTTGATATGACATGCTCATCATCAAACCGGTGCCGATCCGTTCAATGTCAAAGTTGCCGCTGGCGTTAGACCTCGACGCCGGCTTCAATCTTCAGACGCGCATGCTGCGCCATCTCCGCACCTTGATCCCAGGTCAGTGAGCGGCGCAGTTCTGCCGGCAAGGTAGTGATGGTGCGTGTGATCGCGCCCCGAACCGCCTCGGCGCCGTGTCCGGCCAGCGCCGGCCCATTCTTGACGCCCGGCCCGG
>NZ_JAQGJT010000162.1 GCF_028290495.1 Tardiphaga sp. | reverse complement strand
TAAAAGTTACCCCATCGAGCAGGGAGACAAGCCGCCGAAATGATCCACGCTAATGCTTAGCGGCAAGCTGTCGCTCAAGATCATAGACCAGAGATGCTATGCGCTCGATCGTCAATGGATCGAGAGCTTGTCTGTTGATCTCGCGGTACCGATTAATTTTCAGTTTGAGTTCGTCGCATGCGCTGCACATGTTCCCGCTTTCAGAAAAGGGCGGGAGCGCTGCTCTCGTCACCGGTAGAGGCCAAGATCGAGGCGGTGATGTCGGCTAACAAACGTGACTATGTTCGGTTCCTGACTTTAAGTTAGAATCCTCGAAAAACGAAGAAACGCTGTTCATTGCGGGCATAATCAAGGGTGCGAGGTGAACCGAAGGCCCTTACTTCGGTGGCCGCAGCTCGCCCTTCAACCATCCGACCGCCTGCTCGGTTTCGAGTGGGTCGGGGCCTTCGCAGTCGAGGCATTGAAGCGTGCGCTTTCCCTTGCCGCCAAGAGGTAGCACCAGGATCAAGAAAGCCCCGCAGTCAGGACAGGTTGGTCGTTCGAACTGGCCCATCGGATCATTCTGCCGTCAGTCTGAAATTCCGTCAATTTCAAATTCGCCCAATGCGGTTGAAGCAGGCGGGGACCTGGGCCGGATAGGGCGGTTCATGGCGTCAGGCGGTCATGTTCCAGGGCGGCGGGAGGGTCGCTTATCGGCGGCATCTGACGCCGACGATGCGGTCACTTGTTACCTTGTTTGACGAGCGGCACCTTGTCCCATGGCCGATAGTAAAGCTTGCTGCAATCGTCCCGGAGCACGCCACCTTCGATCGACAGGTCGTCCCGATAGGCGTTCGCGACGAAATCCAGCGTATCGACGTGCCGCGCCTCGAAATACATTTGATGGACGTCCCTCCGCCCGGCGCCGAAGACGATCCGCCCGACCTTCGACCAGATTGACGCCATCGTGCACATGCCACACGGCTGGAGCGTCGTGTAGAGCGTCGCCCCTCGAAGTTCGCCGTTGTCAAAAGTTCGGCCAGCCTTCCTGATCGCCTCGATCTCGGCATGGGCGACGGCGTCATGGTGCCGGGCGACGTGATTGCGCTCGGCGGCGACGATCTTGCCCTCCATGACGATAACGCAGCCGATCGGCGACAGAGCGGGGTCTGCGCCGTCTTGGGTCGCCACCTTGAGCGCCTCCCGCATGAATCGAACGTCGCTTTCCAAGTCCATTTTAATCCTCCGCCCGCTTCGGTAATGTCCGAACGTACGGGTGCGCTCCGGGTTCGATCGGATGGCGCCTGCGGATCCGAAATGGCCTAGATGGAGCGGCCTGTAAGGCGGGAACCACGACCCCACGCATTCATTGTAACAGGCGCACTTGCATTGAGTTTCCGAAATGCCGATCGACCACTCCAAGCCGCTTTTCCCATCCCAGAAGCAGGCAATGCCCGGCTCGACCGACGCTATGCAGCCTCGTCCGGATTACGGCGAGACCAGCTACAAAGGATCGGGACGGCTGGAAGGGATGAAAGCCGTGTCGCCTGGCCGTTGGTCCGGCGGGACGATCACTGCTCCGATTTCCAGCCCTCAACCCGTAGGAAGCTCAATGCCCACCGAGCGCGAGTTCGAAATTTGTGCAGAGTTGAATCTCCTGCCTGAACATCTCTACGACGCCTCTGAAGCCGCATGATGGCCAGATCGATCGGACCGCGCGCCTTGCAGTTTTCAACCGCTCTATCCGCGCACATAGGGGGCGTGCCGCACGTCCGGCGCCGAAGCGAGTCGTGCGAGGCACCATGAAATCTGCCAAGCACGTGTCCCCATCCGCTACAAGTCCGCACGGGGATTTCGTTCGTGTGCGTGGCGCCAGAGAACACAATCTCAAGAACGTATCCGTGGACATTCCGCGAAACGCGCTGGTCGTCTTCACCGGTGTGTCCGGATCCGGCAAGTCGTCGCTGGCCTTCGGCACGCTATATGCGGAGGCACAGCGGCGATACTTGGAGTCGGTCTCGCCCTACGCCCGGCGTCTGTTCAACCAGATGTCGATCCCCGAGGTCGACGAGATCGACGGTCTGCCGCCGGCTGTGGCGCTACAGCAGCAGCGGGGCTCTCCGACGACGCGATCTTCGGTCGGAAGCGTCACCACGCTGTCGAACCTGCTTCGCATGCTCTATTCGCGCGCCGGCGACTATCCGCGGGGGCAAGCCCTGCTGTATGCGGAGTCGTTTTCGCCAAACACACCGGAAGGAGCGTGTCAGAACTGCCACGGTATCGGCCGCATCCACGATGTCACCGAGCGCTCGATGGTCCCGGACGATACCCTCACAATCCGTGAGCGTGCGGTCGCGGCCTGGCCGAGTGCCTGGCAGGGGCAGAACCTGCGGGACATCTTGGTGACCCTCGGGCACGACGTCGACACTCCCTGGCGCAAGCTGCCGAAGAAGACCCGGGACTGGATCCTGTTCACCGATGAGCAGCCCACCGTTCCGGTTTATGCCGGCTACACACCTGCCGAGGT
>NZ_JAQGJT010000161.1 GCF_028290495.1 Tardiphaga sp. | reverse complement strand
CGCAGTCGAGGCATTGAAGCGTGCGCTTTCCCTTGCCGCCAAGAGGCAGCGCCAGGATCAAGAAAGCCCCGCAGTCAGGGCATGTCGGTCGTTCGGCCTGTCCCATCGGATTATTTTGCCGTCAGTCCGACATTTCGTCAATTTCAAATTCGCCCAATGCGGTTGATGCAGGCGGGGACCTGAGCCGGGTAGTTCATGGCGTCAGGTGCCGGGCGACGTGATTGCGCTCAGCGGCGACGATCTCTCCATGACGATAACGCAGCCGATCGGCAACGGAGCGGGGTCCGCGCCGTCTTTCGATCGCCACCTTGAGCGCCTCCCGCATGAATCGAATGTCGCTTTCCAAGTCTATTTTGGTCCTCCGCCGGCTTCGGTAATGTCCGAAGGTCCGGGGGCGCTGCGGGTTCGATCGGATGGCGGCTGCGGATCCGAATGGCCCAGATCGAGCGGCAATGGCAGGCGGGAACCACAACCCCACGCATTCATTGTGACAGGCGCACTTGTATTGGAGTCTCCGAAATGCCGATCAACCATCCCAAGCCGCCTTTCCCATCCCAGAAGCAGGCAATGCCCGGCTCGACCGACGCTATGCAGCCTCGTCCGGATCACGGCGAGACCAGCTACAAAGGATCGGGCCGGCTGGAAGGGATGAAAGCCGTGATCACGGGTGGGGACAGCGGCATCGGCCGCGCCGTCGCCATCGCCTACGCGCGGGAGGGCGCCGACCTCGTGATCGCCTACCTTAGTGAGAACGACGAAGCTGCAGAGGTGAAGAAGCTCGTTGAGGCCGAGGGCCGCAAGGCGGTGCTGGTACCGGGCGACATCAAGGACCCGGCGCATTGCAGGGCAATCATTGAGACCGCCGTCGACGAGCTCGGTGGCATCGACATCCTTGTCAACAACGCCGCCCATCAGGCGACCTTCAAAGACATCGGCGACATCACCGACGAGGAGTGGGACCTGACCTTCCGGACGAACATCCACGCGATGTTCTACCTTGCCAAGGCGGCCGTCCCGCACATGAAGCCCGGCAGCGCGATCGTGAACACCGCTTCGATTAACTCCGACATGCCCAACCCGATGCTGCTGGCCTACGCCACGACGAAAGGCGCCATCCAAAACTTCACCGGCGGTCTCGCTCAGATGCTGGCCGAAAAAGGCATCCGCGCCAACGCCGTGGCTCCGGGACCGATCTGGACGCCGCTCATTCCTTCCACGATGCCGGACGACGCGGTGAAGTCCTTCGGAAGTCAGACGCCGATGAAGCGCCCCGGTCAGCCCGCCGAGCTCGCCACGGCCTACGTGATGCTGGCAGACCCGCTGTCAAGCTATGTCTCCGGGAGCACTATCGCCGTCACCGGCGGCAAGCCCTTCATCTGAGACGGCGATGGCACTGCAGTATCCTGTCACTCCGGACCGGCGCTACTTCGTGGTGAAGGGGCGGCTCTGGCGACTGTCGAACCCGGACCTGCCCGAGGGCAAGAAGTCCGAGTTGGTGTCAGCGCTCATGCGGGCCCGGCGAGCGGTGAAGACGGCGAGACACGAAGGAGACGCCGAAGCGGAGGCTGCAGCCCATTGCGAAGTCGGTGTGGCCAAGCAGGCCTTGGGAGAACGTGGGCCCGTCTGGTGGACGGACGGAGATCCGGACCTCAACCGGCACCTCGTGAAGGACACGTCGTATGCCGGCTGGTTCGCGGCCCTCAAGCCTTACCGCGTGGCGGAAACCGCGTGAAGATCGCGACCTTCAATGTTAACAATGTGAACAAGCGGCTGCCCAGCTTGCTTGCATGGCTCAGATCGACAAAGCCCGACGTCGTGTGCCTGCAGGAGTTGAAGGCGGCGCAGGCCGAGTTTCCGGAGACGGCGCTGCGGAAAGCCGGCTATTCCTCCGCGTGGGTTGGGCAGAAGACCTGGAACGGCGTGGCCATTTTGGCAAGGAAGTCGGAGATCGTCGTGACCCGTCGGACGCTTCCCGGCGACGCAAATGATAACCAAAGCCGCTACCTCGAAGCCGCCGTCGACGGTGTACTCATTGCCTGCGTCTACGCGCCCAACGGCAATCCGCAGCCGGGACCGAAGTTCGTTTACAAAATGGCTTGGCTTAAGCGGCTGAATGCGCACGCCGGCAAGCTCCTGAAGTCGGGAGCGCCGATGGTCATCGCCGGCGACTTCAACGTGGTGCCGACGCCGGCCGACATCTACCCGACCAAGTCCTGGGACAAGGACGCGCTGGTGCAGCCGGAGGGCAGGGCGGCCTTCGCGGCGCTGCTCAAGAAGGGCTGGACTGACGCGTTGCGGGAATGTCATGCGGATGAACCGATGTTTACGTTCTGGTCGTATTGGCGAAACCGGTACGAGCGCGACGCCGGCCTTCGCATTGACCATCTGCTCGTCAGCCCTGCACTGCTGCCTAAGCTGAAGGACGCCGGCGTGGATCGGGCGGTCCGAGGCAAGCCGGACCCGAGCGATCACGCCCCCGCTTGGATCGTTCTGGAATAGGTGTCTGAAGTGTTTTCAGGTGGCGTCAGCAGCCCGACGGCCGGTTGTGCGGTTCGGCATCCAAGCCGCGGCGTCTTCCTTAAGCTCACCCCCTACCGGGTCTTCGAGCCTTTGGCCGTTCACGAACGGAACGTGAAATCTAGTCCTCGGCCCACCGGTGCTCGCTAACCGCCCGAGCCCGCAGTTCCGAGTCCGATTCTTCGTCCAATCGGCGATGCGCCCGCAAAGTCGTGTCGAAAGCAGCTGTCCGTGAGCAAGGTGCACGGGGAACACCGCACGTTCGAAACCGTTGTAGGTTCCGCTGTAAAACAACGTGGATCGCCCGGCCGTTGGTCCGGCGGGATAATCACTGCTCTCAACCCGTAGGAAGCTCAATGCCCACCCAGCGCGAGTTCGAAATTTGTGCAGAGTTGTATCTCCTGCCTGAACATCTCTACGAGGCCTCTGAAGCCGCGGCCAAGATCGGCATCACTGAAAACGAATTGAATGCCGCGAGGCGCCTCGGCAGGATAGAATTCGTTGACGGAAATCCAGTCCTTTTTCGAGGATGGCACATCGCCCAGGTGCTTGCTCGCCAGGACGACGAGCTCAACAAATCCGTATGATGGCTAGATCGATCGGGCCGCGCGCCTTGCAGTTTTCAACCGCTCTATCCGCGCACATAGGGGGCGTGCCGCACGTCCGGCGCCGAAGCGAGTCGTGCGAGGCATCATGAAATCTGCCAAGCACGTGTCCCCATCCGCTACAAGTCCGCACGGGGATTTCGTTCGTGTGCGTGGCGCCAGAGAACACAATCTCAAGAACGTATCCGTCGACATTCCGCGAAACGCGCTGGTCGTCTTTACCGGTATCTCCGGATCCGGCAAATCGTCGCTGGCCTTCGGCACGCTATATGCGGAGGCGCAGCGGCGATACTTGGAGTCGGTCTCGCCCTACGCCCGGCGTCTGTTCAACCAGATGTCGATCCCCGAGGTCGACGAGATCGAAGGTCTGCCGCCGGCTGTGGCGCTACAGCAGCAGCGGGGCTCTCCGACGACGCGATCTTCGGTGGGCAGCGTGACGACACTGTCGAACCTACTACGCATGCTTTATTCGCGCGCTGGCGACTATCCGCGAGGGCAAGCCCTGCTGTATGCGGAGTCGTTCTCGCCCAACACGCCGGAGGGGGCGTGTCCGAACTGCCACGGCATCGGTCGCATCCACGATGTCACCGAGCGCTCGATGGTCCCGGACGATACCCTCACAATCCGTGAGCGCGCGGTCGCGGCCTGGCCGAGTGCCTGGCAGGGACAGAACCTGCGGGACATCCTGGTGACCCTCGGGCACGACGTCGACACTCCCTGGCGCAAGCTGCCGAAGAAGACCCGGGACTGGATCCTGTTCACCGATGAGCAGCCCACCGTTCCGGTTTATGCCGGCTACACACCTGCCGAGGT
>NZ_JAQGJT010000194.1 GCF_028290495.1 Tardiphaga sp. | reverse complement strand
GACTGCGGCCACGAACTCCCGCCCCTCGCCCTCCGCCAGGCCAAACGCCCCGGCCGCCGCCTGGGCGGCGTAGGCCAGGATCATGAAGGCGACGATGATGATCACCCCGTCCAGCAGGAAGGCGCCGGCCCGCTCCCCCGCCGAGCCCAGCTGCAGGCGCAGGTCGACGCCCTCCGGGGTGACGAACTCGCGGATCAGCAGATTCTGCGGGTCGATCGGCGGCTTGCGTTTGATGGCGGGGCGCTTGGCCCCCGGACGGCGGGTGAGGGAGACCATCAGGCGGCGCGTCCCGGGCGCGGCAGGTAGAAGAAGGCGAGCCACAGGGTCAGGGTCGTGGCGGCGATGGCGTAGCGGGCCCAGTCCAGGCGGATGGTCTGGCGGCCGATCCCCTCCAGCAGGCCGGCCACCACCAGCATCAGCACCACCCCGATCATTACCACCCCGGCGTGGCGGCCGGCGGCGGAGGCGGCGTCGATACGGGACCTGTCGCCCGGGAAGCCCACCGCCATGCCGATCCTGAAGCCCGCCGCCCCGGCCAGGATCACCGCGAACAGCTCCGTCGCCCCATGGATCATCAGCCAGCCCCCCATCTCCCAGCCCAACCCCCGCGAGGCGTAGAGCGCCAGCATGGCCCCCATCATCAGGCCTTGCTGGGCCATCAGCAGGGCCGTGGGCACCCCGAAGGCGAAGCCCAGGGCAAAGCAGAAGATCGACACCTGGGCGTTGTGGGTGAACAGGAAGATCGCGAACGCGCCCAGGAAATGGCCGCCGTCGTTGTCGTAGAGGATCTTCTTCAGGGACTCGGTGGTGGCCGCGAAGTCGCGCCCCTGGGACATGCCGCCGACCATGGTGTCGTACCAGGCGTTGTCCCGCTGGACCATGACATAGGCCGCCACGGTGGCGACCAGGAAGATCAGGGCGCAGACCAGGGTCTCGCGCCACAGGGAGCGCACCGCATTGGGCCAGTCCCGGCGGAAGAACCGGCTCACCCTCTGCAGCAGCCGGGTGCGCGGCCCATAGACGAAGAAATAGCCCCGCGTGGTCAGGCTCTCCAGATAGCTGATCAGGCTGGCGTCCAGCGACGTGGCCCTGGCCACCGACAGGGACGAGGTCACGGCCCGGTACAGCACCGGGATCTGCAGCAGCTCGTCGTCCGAGAGCTTGGCGGCGCGCCCGCGCTCGGCCTTGGCCAGCAGGGCCTCCAGCCGCCGCCAGTCGCCCTCCCGCTCGGCGCGGAAACGGTGGCTCTTGAGTTGCAGGTCCTTCATGGGCGGCTCATTTCTCTTCCCCCGACCCCGGCGAGAGCCGGGGGCATGGGGGAAGTGGATCGTCGCCACCGGCGACGAGACGATGGGGGCTCCAGCGGAGTGGAAGCGCCCGCGTCAAGCTGGAGCCTCCATCCCCCGCTTCGCGGGTACTTCCCCCAAGGGGGGAAGAGAAGGCGCGCATCGTCTCTCCCATCACATTAGCTCCCGCCGTTTGAGGTCGAGGTAGGCGCTCAGCAGGTTGGGGCCCAGGCGGTCGGCGGGGGCGTCGATGATGTGGGCGCCCAGGCGGCGCAGGCGGCTGGTGACCACGTCGCGTTCGCGCAGCAGGGCCTGGGCGGTGACGGCGCGGGAGATGTCGTCGGCCTCCACCGGCTCGCGGCGGGCGATGGACTCCAGTTCCTCGTCGCGCAGGACCACGAACAGCACCAGGTGCTTGCGCAGCAGCCGCGCCACGTTCTCCAGCATCAGCTCGGCGCTGGTGGTGTCGGCGAAGTCGGTGAAGATCACCACCAGGGACCGCCGCTCCAGGGCGGCGCTGAGCTGGGTCAGGCCCAGGGTGAAGTTGGTCTCCTCGGTGGAGTAGTCCAGCCCCGCCGCCACCCGCTGCAGCATGGGGAAGGCCCCGGCCCCGGACAGCACGCCGCTGAACACCCGCGGCTTGGCGTCGAAGCCGAAGATCCCCGCCCGGTCGCCCAGCTTCAGGCTGACATAGGCCAGCAGCAGCGCCGCGTTCAGCGCCCTGTCGATGCGCGGCACCCCCAGCAGCGGGTCGCACATCAGCCGCCCGCAATCGATGGCGAAGACGATGGGATGGTTGCGCTCGGTGCGGAACTCCTTGGACAGCAGCTTGGTGTGGCGGGCCGACTGCTTCCAGTCGATGGTCCGCGGATCCATGCCGCCCACCAGCTCGCGCAGGGCGTGGAATTCCGACCCGTCACCACTCTCCAACTGCTCCTTCAGGCCGAACAGGGCCTCGCGGGAGAACAGGCGGATGGCCTCGTCCTTCACCGCCTGGATGTTGGGGATGACGGCGATCTTGCGCCCTGGCGCGTCGCGAACCTGTTTCCACACCAGGCCCAGCGGCCCGCGCCAGCGCAGCCACAGGGTCTCGATCTCGCCCTCGCCTCGGCGCAGGGGCGTCAGGGTCAGATCGCTGACCGAAGCCCCGTCCACGAACCGGACAGGAGCCCGGTCCGGCGAAACGGTCAGGCGCTCATTGGTCTGGATGGCGATCTCGGCG
>NZ_JAQGJT010000148.1 GCF_028290495.1 Tardiphaga sp. | reverse complement strand
TCAGCAACACCGCCGAGTATGGCGAGTATGTCACCGGCCCGCGCATCATCACTGCGGAAACCAAGGCCGAAATGAAGCGCGTGCTGGCCGACATCCAGCAGGGCAGGTTCGCCCGCGACTGGGTGCTGGAGAACAAGGCCGGCCAGTCCAGCTTCAAGGAAGAATGCGAAACCGACCTGTTCGGCGAGCAGGTCGTGCTTTGCGGCGGCCTGGTCGAGCTGATCCGCGCCGGCTTCGAGACGCTGGTGGAAGCCGGCTACGCGCCGGAAATGGCCTATTTCGAGTGCCTGCACGAGTTGAAGCTGATCGTCGACCTGATCTATGAAGGCGGCATCGCCAACATGAACTACTCGATCTCCAACACCGCGGAATACGGCGAATACGTCACCGGCCCGCGCATCGTCACCTCGGAGACCAAGGCCGAGATGAAGCGCGTGCTGACCGACATCCAGTCCGGCAAGTTTGCCCGCGACTGGATGCTGGAGAACAAGGTCAACCAGGCCTCGTTCAAGGCGACCCGCGCCCGCAACAACGATCACCAGATCGAGGAAGTCGGCGCCAAGCTCCGCGACATGATGCCGTGGATCAAGGAAAAGGCGCTGGTCGACAAGACCAAGAACTAAGCGTCTCCAGTCCAGGCAGAACTACCAACGGGACCGCGGCAACGCGGTCCCGTTTTTATAGCAGGGTCATGCGACCCAACGGGAATTGCCATGCGCATCGTTGCCGCCGGCGAGTGCATGCGCCGCACCACCTGGGCCCGCGCCCGCGAGTTGGAAGACATCGGCCCGCAATAGCCGCGCAGCCCGGACGAAGTCCGCGTTTGCGTGAACGGGCGGGGGATTTGGGGCCGTCTCGGAGCAGGACGGGGCCACGCCGTGCCAAATTGCCCCGGCATTGACTTGAACGCGGCAAATTCATTGCGCGTTCATGACGGTTCCACTACGTTTTTATGACACGCCGCAGTTGTCCGGCTGCGTCGTCCGCCTTCTGGCCGCCGCCAGCCGAGGTTTGGGCAGTGCCGGCGTCGTTTGCGTCCCGCCATGGCGGCTCCACTGAATCCAGTTCCTGCCGCGGCTTCCGCCGTCGCCGCGCCGACCAGCGTGTGGCGGCTGCTCGCCGTGGCTGCGCCGCACGTCGGCGCCGCTCTGGTGATGTGGCAGACCGAGACCGATTTCGGCTCGCGGGTTGGCTTCGTGCTGGCCTGGGGCATCCTCAACTTCTTCTGGATCGCCTTGTTGCGCCGGCCGGCGCTGTCGGCGGCGCTGTCGCTGACGCTGGTGGTGATCCTGGTGCTGCTGTCGCGGTTGAAGCACGACGTGGTGCAGATGACCGCCAACTTCGTCGACCTGATGGTGATCGACCGCGACACCGCGGCCTTCCTGTTTACGATCTTTCCAAACCTGCGCTGGTCGGCGATATCAGCAGCGGCTCTGGTGCTGCCGCTGATGTATGCGCTGTGGTGGCTCGACCCGTTCCGCATCCGCCGGCTGCCGGCCGTGGCCGCCATGCTGGCCTGCCTGGCGGGGCTGGTCGGCTATGCCGTGGCATGGCCCGACGAGGCCTGGCGCGGCTATTACGACGACGGCTACCTGTCGAAATTCGCGCGCTCCGGCGTCACCGCGGTGTCGGACTTCGCCAGTTACGGCTTCATGGAATCCGACGGCGTGGTCGCCGAGCGGCTGAAGATGCCGCTGGTGGATTCCTGCCATCCGGTCGGACGTCGCCCGCATATCATCATGGTGCACGACGAATCCTCGTTCGACCTGCGGCAGGCCGCGGCGGTGAAGACGCCGGCGGGCTATGGCGGCCATTTCAAATCGTATGACGGCCGTGCCCGGAAATTCCTGGCCGAGAGCAATGGCGGCCCGAGCTGGTTCACCGAATACAACGTGCTGGCCGGGCTTTCGTCGCGCTCGTTCGGGCGGTTTTCGTATTTCGTCACGAGGATCGCCTCGGGCCGGGTGGAGCGCGGCCTGCCGCTGGCGCTGCGGCGCTGCGGCTACAGCACGCTCTCGCTCTATCCGGCCTTCGGCGCCTTCATGAGCGCGAAGAGCTTCCAGACCTCGACCGGCGTGCAAAAATTCTATGACGCGAAGGATCTCGGCGCCAAGGGCGTCGAGCCGGACAGCTTCTTCTACGATTCCGCATTGCGCCTGATGGCCGAGCAGCCGCCGGCCAACCCGCTGTTCACCTTCATTTATCTGGCGGCCAATCATTTCCCGTGGGAGACCAAATTCCGGCCGGACCTGACGCCGTCGTGGCGCAGTCCGGGCAACGTGCCCGTCGTCGACGAATATCTGCGCCGGCAGGCGATGAGCGTCGATCACTACGGCGCGTTCATCGCCAAGCTGAAGAAGCAGTTTCCGGCGCAGCCGTTCCTGATCGTACGCTATGGCGACCATCAGCCGGAATTCTCGCCGGGTGTGATCGATCCCGCGCTGGATGAAGCCGGCGTCGGCAAGCGGCTGATGGCTTATGACCCGCGATATTACGCGACCTATTACGCGATCGACGCGATCAATTTCGAGCCGGTGAAGAGTGACACGGTGATGGACACGATCGATGGGCCGTATCTGCCGCTGGTGATCCAGGAGGCGGCGGGCATCCCGCTCGATCCGTCGTTCGAGGAGCAGAAGAAGATCATGCTCCGCTGCAAGGGCGTGTTCTACGCCTGCAAGGACGGCGCCGAAGCAAGGCGCTTCAACCGGCTGCTGATCGATGCCGGGATGATCAAGAATCTTTGAGGAATCTTAGCAAAGCCAAGCGCTGACCTTCCCCTCTCCCCCTAGCGAAGCTTCGCTTCGCGCGGGGGAGAAGGAAGAAAGAGCGCTCGCTACTTCTTCCCGATCTTCTCCCACAGCCACCGCGCCACCACGTCCGGCGAACTGTCGCCATCGCCGCCCGCGGCGCGAAGATTGGCTTCGCGCATGGTGGCGATGTCGATGCGGCCGAGCAGGGGTTGCAGCGCCGCGCGCAGCGCCTCGTCATTCGCGCGCTTCGGCGACAGCAGCAGGATCGCGTCATAGGGCGGGATGGCGCGCTTGTTGTCGTCGAGCAACACCAGATCGTATTTCGCGATCAGCCCGTCGCTTGTGTAACCGGCGATGACGTCGACCTCGCCGGAGGCCACTGCGGCGTACATGAAATCCGGCTGCATCTGGCGTTGCGCGCGGAAGCCGATGCCGTAGGCCTTTTGCAGGCCCGCCCATTCCGGCCGCGAGAAGAACTCGTAATCCGCGGCCATCGTCATGCCGGAGGCATGTGCCGCGAGATCGGCGATGGTCCGGATGCCCAGCGCCTCGGCCTTGCGGCGCGGCATCACCAGCGCATAGGCGTTCTCGAAACCGAGTTCGCCCAGCAGCGTGATATTCGCTTTCCCCAGCGCGGCCTTCAGTTCGGCGAGCAACTTCTCGCGCGGGAGGATGTCGGTGCGGTGAAACTGGTTGGCCCACAGCGTGCCGGAATAATCGATGTAGGCGTCGATATCGCCGGACGCCAGCGCGTCAAAGATGACGTTGGAGCCGAGCCCTTCGCGCGTCGTCGCGGGCATCCCGGCCTCGCGCAGCCGCTGCGCCATCAGCGCCGCCAGCACATATTGTTCGGTGAAGGTTTTTGCGCCGACTGTGACGCGCGCTGTCGAATGCGACAGTGTCGGCAGCAGCGTGGCGATCACCAGCGCAGCGATGCAGAACCCGCCGATGATCGTGCGCACGCGCTGGCGCAGCCGGATGCCAGTCTCGATCAGGGCCAGCAACTGATCGACAGCGAGCGCCAGGATCGCCGCGGCAAAGCAGCCGAACAGCACGAACACCCAGTTTTGCGTCTGCAATCCCGCGAAGATGTAGTTGCCCAGACTCGTCTGACCAATTGGGGTGGACAGCGTCGCCGTGCCGATCACCCACACCGCGGCGGTGCGGATGCCGGCCATCATCACCGGCAGCGCCAGCGGAAGTTCGACCATGACCAGCGATTGCCGCGGCGTCATGCCGACGCCTTGCGCGGCTTCGGTAAGCGCGGGGTCGATGCCGTCGAGCCCGGTGATGGTGTTGCGCAGCACCGGCAGCATCGAATACAGCGCCAGCGCCAGCACCGAGGGCAAAAAGCCGAAGGCGGAGAAGCCGGCGCCGAACCATTTCAGCGACAAGGCCGCGAGCGCCAGCAGCAGCGGATAGAACAGCGCCAGCAATGCCAGGCCCGGCACGGTCTGCACCACGCTGGCAACGCCAAGCAGCGCGCCGCGCAGCACGGGACGATTGCGCGACAGGATCGCCAGCGGCAGGCTGATGACAAGGCCGAGCGCCAGCGCCGTGACGCTGACGCGGACATGGTTGCCGAGATAGTCGGGCAAATGGCCGAGTGCTTCGCTCCAGCGCGGATCGCTGAACAGGTTCATGCCGCCCCGCCTTCAGCTTCGCGCGGCAGCAGCATCTGCAAACGTTCGGCCTGTCGCCGCGGCGTGCCGAGCAATTCGCCGACGTAAGGATCGGAGCTTTGGCTGAGTTCGGCCGGTGTGCCTTCCGCGAGCAATTTGCCGGCGCGCATCACCGCGACGCGGTCGGCGAGCAGGATCGCTTCCGTCATGTCGTGGGTGATCATGATCGTGGTGAGGCCAAGCTGTTTGTGGAGCGCGCGAAAATCGTCGCCGAGCGCGTCGCGCGTCAGCGGGTCGAGCGCGCCAAACGGCTCGTCCATCAGCACGATGCGCGGACGGGCGGCGAGCGCACGCGCGACGCCGACGCGCTGGCGCTGGCCGCCGGAGAGTTCGTGCGGAAAGCGGTTGCGGTGGGTCGCGCGGTCGAGCCGGACGAGGTCGAGCAGTTCATCGACGCGCGTGGCGATCTCGTCGGCCGGCGTGCCCAGCAGTTTCGGCGTGATGCCGATATTGTCGGCGACGTCCATATGCGGAAACAGCCCGCCGCTCTGGAACACATAGCCGATGCGGCGGCGCAGCCCGATCGGATCGGTGGCGCTGATGTCCTCTCCGGCCACGCTGACGCTGCCATGCGAGGGCTCGATCAGCCGGTTGGCGAGTCGCAGCAGCGTCGTCTTGCCGGAGCCGGAGCCGCCGACGATGGCCAGGAACTCGCCCTCGGCGACGTCGAGCGAGACGCCGTCTACGGCCTGCACGCGTCCGCCGTCGAAGCTCTTGCTGACGTGGCGGAACGAGATCAGGGGCGCGGCCATGCTCCCGGACTATCACAGGCCGGCCGGCCGACCAAGTTGCCGCCGTTGAATTGTCGCGGCGTGCGCGCTAAGCCATCGGCCAACAACAACCATCGGGGAACGCGCGTGCAGGCAACAGCCGAAGCAGTATCGGCGGTGGCGCTGGACGGCGCCACGGTGGCGTTTGGCGCGGGCCGCGACGTCTATACGGCGGTCGAGCAGGCGACGCTGTCGGTGGCCGACGGCGAGTTCGTCGCGATTGTCGGGCCGACCGGCTGCGGCAAGTCCACGCTGCTCAATGTCGCCGCGGGTCTGCTCAAGCCGGTGTCCGGCGCGGTGCGGATCTTCGGCCAGCCGCTGCCCGGCCTCAACAAGCAGGCCGGCTATCTGTTTCAGGCCGACGCGCTGTTTCCGTGGAAGACCGCGCGCGACAATGTCGCGATCGGCCTGGAGATCGCCGGCGTGACGCGCGCCGAGGCGCTGGAGCGCGCGCAGGCGTGGCTCGTCTCGGTCGGACTAGGCGCGTTCGGCGATCGCTATCCGCACATGCTGTCCGGTGGCCAGCGCAAGCGCGTCGGCCTCGCGCAAGTGCTGATCCGCGATCCCAAAATCCTCCTGATGGACGAACCGTTCGGGCCGCTCGATGCGCAGACCCGGCAGATCATGGGCGATCTCCTGCTGCGGCTTTGGAGCGCACAGCGCAAGGCCGTATTGTTCGTCACCCATGACCTCGAGGAAGCGATCGCGCTCGGCGACCGCGTGGTGATCATGTCGGCGGGGCCGGCTTCGCGGATCATCGGCGACTGGAAAGTGCCGCTGCCGCGGCCGCGCGACATCTTCGAGGTGCGGTTGCAGCCGGACTTCCACGCGCTGCACCGGGAGATCTGGGACGTGCTGAAGGACGAGGTGATGAAAGGCTACGCGCAATCGGCGCAGGTCGTGGAGATCGCGCGATGAGCCGGCCTGTTCTGTTGCTGTGCCAGGCGCTGGTCGCCGTGGTGTTTCTCGGTCTCTGGCAATTGCTGACCAGCGTGCCGATGTTCGGCAAGCCGCTGCTGCCGCCATTCTTCTTTTCCAACCCGGTCGACGTGTTCAGCCAGATCGTGGCGTGGTTTTCCTCCGGCGTAATCTGGAAGCATCTGGCGATCACGCTGTGGGAATCGGTGCTGGCCTTTGCGATTGGCTCGTTGGGCGGCGTTGCGGTCGGCTTCTGGTTCGCGCGGCAGCCGCGCGTCGCCGCGGTGTTCGATCCCTATGTGAAGATGATCAACGCGCTGCCGCGCGTGGTGCTGGCGCCGATCTTCACGCTGTGGCTCGGGCTCGGCATCTGGTCGAAGGTGGCGCTCGGCGTCACGCTGGTGTTCTTCATCGTGTTCTTCAACGTCTACCAGGGCGTCAAGGAGGTCTCCTCTACCGTGCTCGCCAACGGCCGCATGCTCGGCATGAGCGAAAAACAATTGATGCGGCACGTGTTCTGGCCCTCCGCGCTGTCCTGGATGTTTTCTTCGCTGCACACCTCGGTCGGCTTCGCCGTGGTCGGTGCCGTGGTCGGCGAATATCTCGGCTCGGCGGCGGGGCTCGGCTATCTGATCCAGCAGGCCGAAGGCATTTTTGACGTAGCCGGCGTATTCGCCGGCATGTTCGTGCTGTCCGCGTTCGTGATCCTCATCGACCTGCTGGTGACGGTGGTCGAACGGCGCCTGCTGGTGTGGCGGCCGGATGCGGCGGAGGGGCGGGGCTAGCTCCGTCATTCCGGGACACGCGTCTTCGCGTGGACCCGGAATCCAGACAAGGACTCGTCTGGTTCTGGATTCCGGGTTCGCGCCAAGTGGGCGCGCCCCGGAATGACGGCTGCGCCGTCAGTTCAGCAGCTTGGTATCATCCGGCGCCTGCGGCGGCGTCTTGATCGCGATCGCCTTCAGCGGGGAGCTGGTGCCGCCATGCGCGGTGCCCTTTGGGATGACGACGAGATCGCCGGGCTTGACCGTCACTTGCTTGTCGCCGAGCCAGATCGTCCCGGTGCCTTCGAGGATGTACTGCATCTCGTTGG
>NZ_JAQGJT010000228.1 GCF_028290495.1 Tardiphaga sp. | reverse complement strand
TTTCGAAGACTCCCTCCGGGTCGGTCATGAAACTGCCCCGCACGCCGACCGCGGTGAGAATGAGACCGCCGGCGGTCGGAAGGCCGGCAACCGATCCTCGGTCCAGTAGCCGAGCCAGCCACCGAGTCGCCCCCTCATCTCACCCCGTCCGGGACGGTCGTGGTGCCACACGGGCGGGGGCGGCACCCAAACCGGATGTCCTCTCGAGCTTGCTTTCCACGGCGCTCCACGGCCCGCCGAAAGTCAATCACCACGACACTCGGTCACAATCGCCCGATTGTGCCACCGTCCAACCCATTCGTGAGCGGTGTCTGCGACATCCACGCGAGGATCGAGCTGATCTGCACCGAGGTGCTTCGGTGGTCACCGGGCAAACGTCACCGCCCGCCGATCAGGGTGGGCGGAATCGTCTCCGCGCTACAGGTTGACGCCGTAGTCGCGGGCGATCCCTGCCAGCCCCGACGCGTAACCCTGGCCGATTGCACGGAACTTCCATTCGGTGCCATTTCGGTAGAGCTCGCCGAACACCATCGCCGTCTCGGTCGACGCGTCTTCGCTGAGGTCGTAACGAGCTAGCTCGGAGCCGCTGGCGCGGTCGACGACCCTGATGTACGCATTGCGGACCTGCCCGAATGACTGACCACGGCTGTCGGCGTCATAGATCGAGACTGGGAAGAAGATGCTGCTGATCGTCGGTGGAGTCGCCGCAAGGTCGACGTTGATGACCTCGTCGTCGCCGTCGCCCTCGCCAGTCAGGTTGTCCCCAGTGTGTTCGATGGCGCCCTCCGGCGAGCGCAGGTTGTTGAAGAACACGAAGTGGGCGTTCGACAATGCCTTCTGATCTGCGCCCGTCGCGATCGCACTGGCGTCCAGGTCGAAGTCTGCACCCGTGGTGGACCGCAGATCCCAGCCAAGACCAACCGCTACGGCGCTCAGGCTCGGGGTCGCCTTCGTCAGTGAAACGTTCCCGCCCTTGGTCAAGCTGACAGCCATTGAAGCCCTTTCGCTCGCAGCTATGTGCTGAACCCGTGGTGAGCGCGGAACGTCCATGTTGCTGCCCTCACCCCGTACCGGACCGACTCTAGTAGCAGCACCCGGGCACGCGGCTGGTATGCGTGTGAGAACCGATGGCATCGGCCGGGAAAGTACGATCGGGCCGTGACCAGCCGATGGCCGGCCCGCTTCTTTCCGCGGGCCCGAGTAGACGAGCCGGTCCTCGCCGTTCCCCCGGAGCTGACCGATGCGTTCCTCGACATGGACCGGCGCCAAACCGTCGCGGAGTCGGCCGTCAAGGCTTCTGAGCAGGTCTTCCCCGAGCAGGAGATGCGCGAGCCGTGGGACCGGGTCGCTGCCATCTGCTATGACGCCTCAGCGGCATATCTCGCGTTGACCACGCCGCACGAAACAACGGGCTCCGTGCCCACCTCAGCGGGTGCCGCCGACCGCGTCATGCGGCAGCTGACCGCCGCATCGCGTGCCGTCGACGACTTCTTCGCCGCCCGACACAGCCAGCTCGAGAACGCAGTCGCCAGTCTGGCCGCCGTGCCTGGCGAGGCGCAGGACGCCGTGGCCGCGGCCAACACCGTCCGGCAACAGATGCTTGATACCGACCCGAAGTTCGTCGGCTACCCCTCGGTGCAAGCGGCTGCGGCCGACCTCCGCGACGCCGAGGTCGCTATTGATGCGGCACTCTCGTCGGGCCAGCCGATTGCCGTGCGCAGTGCCGCCGTACGCGTCCAGGCGGCCGCCGAGGCGCTAAATCGGGCTCTCGTGCAAGCCCCTTCGCAGGACGCTCGCGCTAGCCGGGCTCTCGCATCCGTCGGCACGCGGATCGCAGCCGTGCACACGCGAGCAGAACGACTCGCCCCCGCCTTCTCGTCGCTGCTGCGGGAGTTCAACGCCGCCAGCTCGGCAGATCTCACCAGTAACGAAGACCGAAGCAGGCGCATGGTCGACGAAGGCGAGAACCTTCTCGCCAGGGCGAGGTCCGCGTTGGCTTCGGGCAATCCCGAGGGCGCATTGGAGCTGACGGCATCGTTGCGCAACCACCTCACCGACGCAGAGGAACTCATCGATGCCGTCACCGACCGGCTGGACCTCCTGCGGACGGTGCGCGACAACCCCGCAGCCAAAGCCGACGACGTTCGCTTCAAGTTGCGTGACGCTCAGATGCTCGCGGTGAGCCGAGGGGTTACCCGCGAGTGGGCGTCGGTGCTCGATGCGCAGGTCGAACGGATCGAGAGATTGACCGGCGAGTTGCACGGGCGCCATCCCGACTACTGGGCATACGTCGTCGGCCTGGACGCCGTGGGCGAGTTCATCGCCACCGTCGTCGAACGGATTCGGGGGCGGTCGGCCACCTCTCCGGACCCGGGTTCCACGAGCTCGCGCCAATGAGGCATTTCGGGCAACTCGCGCCGGACGCGATGGACACGCTGTTCCTCCGCCCGCCCGAGGACTTCACGGACCTCGGCGATCGCGAATTACTGGCTGCCGCGCTCGGCGCCACACTGTACCTACCCGCGAATCGCGGGAAGCTGTCCTCGACCGTCGTGCGTCAAGCGGCAAAGGGCGTGTGCTCGATGGTCCTCGACCTCGAGGACGCCGTCGGTGACGACGAAGTCGAGCAGGCCTTGGCGAATGCCATCACCGCCCTCGACGAGCTCGCGGCGTTTCCTGCCGCGGAGGTGCTGCTCTTCGTCAGAGTCCGCGACGCCGAGACGATCGGGACGATCGCCGGATCGGTGGGTGACGGGGTCG
>NZ_JAQGJT010000058.1 GCF_028290495.1 Tardiphaga sp. | reverse complement strand
GTGTTTCGCGTGCTCGGCGAAATGCGCGCGCAGCCGACCTTGCGGGTGACGCCGCCCTATTACGACGATCCGGATTATATCGAGGCGCTGGCGGTCTCGATCAACGGCCATCTCAAAACCCTGCCGTTTCAGCCCGAGCTGATCGTGGCCTCCTTCCACGGCATGCCGCAGAAATACGTCGACAAGGGCGACCCCTATCAGGCGCAATGCATCGCCACCACAGACGCGTTGCGCAAGCGCATGGGTCTCGACGCGCCGAAACTGATCCTGACATTCCAGTCGCGCTTCGGCTTCGACGCGTGGCTGCAGCCCTACACCGACAAGACCATCGAACAGCTGGCGAAAGACGGCGTGCGCCGCATCGCCGTCGTCACCCCCGGCTTCTCCGCCGATTGCCTGGAAACGCTGGAAGAAATCGCGCAGGAAAATGCCGAGATCTTCAAGCACAATGGCGGCGAGCAATTCGCCGCGATTCCCTGCCTGAACGACAGCGACCCCGGCATGGACGTGATCCGCCAGCTGGTGCTGCGCGAGCTGCAAGGCTGGATCTGAGAAGGCTGGATTTAACCGCTGGATTTGACGATTAAGTGAAGTAGGCTGCTTCGTGAACGAAACGAGGCACTTGGCCGGTGTTCAGCCTGAGTTGCATCTGGTGGCCGGCAAACCCTCCCTTAGCTATAGGAACAACAACCGCCGGCTGAACCGGCGCTGCCGATCGGCAGACAAAAGGAAACGGCATTCGTTGCATAACGGGTGGCGGGGAAACGCCGCGGGAACGTCTGGGTTCTCGCCTTGGAGGATTTATGAGTGGTTTTGACATTTTCGCCATTGCATTGGTGCTGCTGGTTATTGTGACGCTGTTTGCCGGCGTCAAGACGGTGCCGCAGGGTTTTGACTGGACCATCGAGCGGTTCGGCAAATACACCCGCACGCTGTCGCCGGGGCTGAACATCATCGTTCCCTATTTCGATCGCGTCGGCCGCAAGATGAACATGATGGAGCAGGTGATCAGCATTCCCGAGCAGGAAGTGATCACCAGGGACAACGCCACCGTGACCGTGGACGGCGTCGCGTTCTTCCAGGTGTTCGACGCGCCGAAGGCAAGCTATGAGGTATCCAATCTCAATCAGGCGATCATCGTGCTGACCATGACCAACATCCGCTCGGTGATGGGCGCGATGGACCTCGACCAGGTGCTGTCGCACCGCGACGAGATCAACGAGCGCCTGCTGCGCGTGGTCGACGCCGCGGTCTCGCCATGGGGCCTCAAGGTCAACCGCATCGAGATCAAGGACATCGTGCCGCCCGCCGACCTCGTCGAGGCGATGGGCCGCCAGATGAAGGCCGAGCGCGTCAAGCGCGCCGACATTCTGCAGGCCGAAGGCCAGCGGCAATCGGAAATCCTGCGCGCTGAGGGCGCCAAGCAAGGCCAGATCCTGCAGGCCGAAGGCCGCAAGGAAGCCGCGTTCCGCGACGCCGAGGCGCGCGAGCGTTCCGCCGAAGCCGAGGCCAAGGCGACGCAGATGGTCTCTGAAGCCATCGCCCAGGGCGACGTCGCCGCGCTGAATTATTTTATTGCCGACAAGTACATCAAGGCATTCGGGCAGCTCGCGGATTCGCCGAACCAGAAGATCATCATGCTGCCGATCGAGGCGATGGGCGTGCTGGGTTCGCTGGCTGGCATCGGCGAGATCGCCAAGGCGACCTTTGGCGAGAGCGCGGCGTCGGCTACGGTGGCCGCGCGGCGCGGCTCGGTGCCGTCCACCGGCGCGACGCCGCCTCCCGCGCCGCGAAGCTGAGGGAAAAGCGATGGCCGAAATGTTCGTCACGCTGGGCAGCTGGAACTGGCTGATCGTCGGTGTGCTGCTGATGGGGCTGGAACTGCTGGCGCCCGGGGTCTTCCTGTTCTGGCTCGGGCTCGCCGCGTTCCTGGTCGGCGTGCTGGCCTTCGTGGTGGTGCTGCCTTGGCAGGTGCAACTGCTGCTGTTCGCGTTGTTTGCCGCCGCCGCGGTGCCGCTGTGGCGGCGCATCGCGCGGCAGCGGCCCGACGACAATCCGAACCCGTTCCTCAACAAGCGCTCCGATGCGCTGGTCGGGCGTATCTGCACGCTGGAAAAGCCGATCGTCGATGGCGCGGGCATCGTGCGGATCGACGACACGGTGTGGCGCGTGGCCGGGCCGGATACGCCGGCGGGCGCGAAGGTGAAGATCGTGCGCGCGGATGGCGCGAGCCTGACGGTGGCGGCAATCTAAACTGTCGTTCCGGGGCGCGAGCGCATCAGCGGCGAGCGAACCCGGAACCTCGGCATGTTCATCGTCCCATCTCGGGATTCCGGGTTCGCTCGGGCGTTGCCCTCGCGCCCCGGAATGACAGCCTGAGCCTTACGCCACGCCTGCGCGCAGCAGGTCGTGCAGATGCACGATGCCGATCGGCTTGCGGCTGTCCGTCACCAGCAGCGCGGTGATCTTCGCCGAGTTCAGCATTTCCAGCGCTTCGCCGGCGAGCAGGTCGCGGCTGATGGTCTTGGGGTTCTTGGTCATCACCTCGTCAACGCTGACTGTCATCAGGTCGGGCCGCATGTGGCGTCGCAGGTCGCCATCGGTGACGATGCCGACGACATGGCCGTTGCCGTCAATGATGCCGACGCAGCCAAAGCCCTTCGAGGACATTTCCACCAGCGCGTCCGACATCTTGGTGCCCAAGGGCTTCAGTGGCACCGCGTCGCCGGCATGCATCAGGTCGCGGGTATATTTCAGCATCGCGCCGAGCTTGCCGCCGGGGTGCAGCACGGAGAAGTCGACGGACGTAAAGCCGCGGCCTTCCAGCAGCGCGATTGACAGCGCGTCTCCCATCGCCAGCAGCATCAGCGAGGACGTGGTCGGCGCCAGATTGTGCGGGCAGGCCTCGCGCGCCTTCGGCAGTGTCAGCGCGATATCGGCGGCCTGCGCCAGCGTCGAGCCGGCATCCGAGGTCATCGCGATGATGCCGATCTTGAAGCGCTTGGCGTAGGTGACAAGGTTCTTCATCTCCGGCTGCTCGCCGGACCACGACAGCGCCATGATGATGTCGTCGGCGGTGATCATGCCGAGATCGCCGTGGCTGGCTTCGGCGGCGTGGACGAAGAAGGCGGGGGTGCCGGTGGAGGCAAAGGTCGCGGCGATCTTGCGGCCGATATGGCCGGACTTGCCTAACCCGGTGATGATCAGCCGGCCGCGGGCGTTGCGGATCAGCTCCGCGGCTGCGGTGAAGGCAGCGCCGAGCGCGTCGGATTGCAGGGCGGCGGCGAGCGCGGTGACGCCGCCGGCTTCGGCCTCCAGGGTCCGCAGCGCCGAGGCGATCGCCTGGTTCGCCTGCTCGGTCATCGGTGCGGTCGCCTTGGTGGACAGTGCCATAAGTCTGGAATCCCGGTGGTCAATCTCGCCCTCACTCTAGCACGGCTGCAGGGTGCTGGCGAAACCCGCGTGATGGCGATCTCAACCCGACATTAACCATATCCGTTTTAACTCCCTTAACCATACCGGCCGTCCTCCACCTGTTCCGAGTGGGCCGGCTAAATCGATGGTTTTGTTGGGGTTTGTGGATTGTGAACAGAGGTCCCGCTTTGGGCCGCCGGAACCGCGCGAAAGCTGTTGGCGCGCTGACGGCCGGCCTATGGCTGGTCGCGCTGGCGCCGCTACTGCTGCCTTGGCCTGCCTTCAGCCAGGCGCTGACCTCCGATCTGCTGGCGCCGGTACCCGGCGGCTTCGTCGCGCCGCAGAACCTGCCGCTGCGCCGTACCTCGGACGCGCCTAACAACAATGACCGAACGCTGGAGACCGGCACGATCGCGCCGTCGCGAATCGGCCGCTCGGTGATCTACAGCGTGCCGCCGGGGGCGGGCACGTCTAATACCGGCTTCGATTCGGTGAACCGTCGCCGCAAGCAGGTCAAATACTATCCCGGCCAGCGCAAGCCGAAGCCGTCGCCCGGTCCCGGCAGCCTGCCGACGGTCTATCCCGCGCCGCCGCTGACGGCCCCGTTCGACCAGCGCAACAACAAGCCGAAGATCTCGGCCTCGATGGCCGGCCTCGTGCCCGGCCAGCCGTCGCGCAAGCGGCTGCGGCCTGACGACGATCCGTTTGGCCCGACCGGCGTCTATATCGGCAGCTTCCTGGTGAAGTCGGCCGTCGAACTCTATGGCGGCTACGACAACAACCCGGCGCGCCTGATCCAGCCGAAAGGTTCGGCGTTCTACAAGATCGCGCCCGAAGTGCTGGCGGCCTCCAACTGGAGCCGGCATTCGGTGATCGTCGACCTGCGCGGTTCGTTCACCGGCTATGATCAGACGTTCCCGGCAGCGCCGTCGCAGATCTCGCCGTCGCCGGTCAATGTCGACCGCATCGACTTCACCGGCAAGATCGACGGCCGCATCGATGTCAGCCGCGACACCAGGATCAATTCGGAGGTGCGGCTGCGCGTCGGCGCCGATAATCCCGGCAGTCCGAACGTCCAGGCCGGCCTGACCAAGTTTCCGCTGTTCACCGGCGTCGGCGGTACGCTCGGCGTCGAGCAGGATTTCAACCGCTTGCAGGTCAAGCTCGATGGGCTGATCGACCGTATCAAGTATCAGGATTCCGAACTCACCAACGGCGTGACCACCACCAACAACGACCGCGACTACATCCAGTATGGCGGCGTCGGCCGTGTTGGCTTCGAGGTGTTGCCGGGGCTGCGGCCGTTCGCCGAGATCCAGGGCGACACCCGCGTCCATGACGTGCCGGCCGACCGCTTCGGCTATCTCCGGGATTCCAACGGTGGCTACATCAAGGCCGGCACCACCTTCGAATTCACCCGGCTGATCACCGGCGAGGTCTCGATCGGCTATGCTGCGCGCACCTATACCGATCCGCGGCTGGAGAATCTCAAGGGCCTGCTAACGTCGGCCTCGTTGGTGTGGGCGGCGACGCCGCTGACCACGGCGAAGTTCTTCTCCACCACCTCGATCGACGAGACCACGATTCCCGGCGTGCCCGGCGTGCTGACGCGCACCTATACGGGCGAGGTCAGTCACGATTTCCGCCGCTGGCTCACCGCCGTCGGCCGCTTCACCTACGGCACGCAGGAATACCAGGAGAATATCCGCTACGACAGGCTGTACTCGCTGCAGGGCGATCTGGTGTTCAAGCTTAACCGCGAGATCCAGCTCAAGGCGCAGGTCCGCCGCGATACCCTCGACTCCAACATCGCGGGCGCCAGCACGGCATCAACCGTGGTGATGCTGGGCGTGCGGCTGCAAAGGTAACAATTCGAGGCTCAGTTCCACTTCCGGATGAATTTCGCGGTCTTCTTGCGAAACCGCACGCCTGATCCGTCGGGCAGGCGCGTGGCGATATAGCCGGCGGCGATGCAGGCTTCGCGCTGCGGCATTTTTTCCTCGGGGGCGCGCTCGGTTTCCCACCACGAGGCGCGGTGCGAGGCGCGCGGCAGGGCGTCGTCGAGGATGGTCTCGATCGCCTCCATGCTGAGCACGAATTCGTCCAGCGTCTGTTGGCTCAGGTGTTCGCGCAGCAGGTCGTAATCGGGCACGGCAGATCCTCGGGTCGGGGTGGTGCGACCGTCATACAAGCATGGGACGCGGGAGGCCAGCGTGGTGCCGGGCCGCTCCCGCCAAACCCCCACCATACCAACGCACCTTTTCCCGCTGTTTATCCCGTGTAGGCAACCGTTCGTTAACGGCGTGACGAAGTCCGCCCGGTAGTTAAGTGCGAGGCAAGCTCTGGCGTGTGATGCTTTTCTGACAGGAGGGCGCGATGCAAGTGCTGATGACGATGAACAGGATGAGGCGCTGGCCGGCGTCCGCCAAGATGCTGATTTTGTCGTCGTTGATCGCGATCTTCGGCTTCTCCGCGGTGTGCATTTCCGTGATGCTCGATATGCGCCGCGGCGAAGAGGCTCTGGCGCGGCAGACCAGCGAGAACCTCGCCACCACCATCGATGCCGATATCGGCCGCACCGTCGAGATTTACGACCTGTCGCTGCGCGCGGTGGTGTCGGGCATGATGCTGCCCGAACTGAGCCAGCTCAGCGGCCAAATCCGGCAAATGATCCTGTTCGACAATGCTGCCACGGCGACGCATTTTGGCGCCATCCAGGTGTTCGATGCGCAGGGCAATCTCACCATCGAATCCACCTCGTTGACGCCCGTCGCGCAGAACAGCGCCGACGAGGGGTTCTTCAAGGTGCATCGCGACGACGGCGAGCGCGGGCTGTTCATCAGCCGGCCAATGCTGCACCAGGGCGCCTATGTGGTCGTGCTGAGCCGCCGGATCACCGACAGCGAGGGCAATTTTGCCGGCGTGGTGGCGGGCTCGATCCGGTTTTCCTATTTCCACGACCTGTTCGGGCGGCTGCGGCTGAACCCCGACGACACCATCACCGTGATCCGCCGCGACGGCGTGGTCATTATGCGCACGCCGTTCGATCTCGATGTCATCGGCCGCGACATCAGCAAGACGCCTGGCGTGATGCAGATACTGGCGAGGGCCAGCGGCTCTTATTCCGGCACCGGGGCGATCGACAAGGTAAAACGCCTTTATGTCTGGCGCGACAGCGGTCGGCCACTGATTGTGATCGTCGCCAAGCCGTGGGAGGGCATCTACCAGGTATGGCAGCAGCAGGCGCTGCGGATCGGCATCATCATGGCGGGGCTGATCGGATTTGTCACCGTGGTAACGCTGTTTTCGGCGCGTGAGATCGATCGCCGCGCCCGCGCGGAGGGCCGGCTGGAAGAACTCGCCACCACCGATGCGCTCACCGGCCTGCGCAACCGTCGCAAGTTCGATGCCGCGATCGATAGCGAATGGCGCCGCGCGATCCGGCAATCTCACCCGCTGGCGATGCTGTTGATCGACGCTGATCACTTCAAGCTGTTCAACGACACGTTCGGCCACCAGCCCGGCGACCACGCGCTGATCGCGATCGCCCATTGCATTCGCAGGTCGGTGACCCGCGCCGGCGATTGCGCGGCGCGTTATGGCGGCGAGGAATTCGCCGTGTTGCTGCCGGGGATTTCCGCGGAGGAGGCGCTCGTCGTCGCCGAGCGGATCCGGTTGCGTGTGGCCCAGTTGCCGGCGGAGCCGGGCGCGCTGACCATCAGCATTGGCGTCGCCAGCATGAACCCGCTGGTGACGATGGACTACAGCGAGTTGGTGAAGGCGGCCGACAAGGCGCTCTACGCCGCCAAAGCTGCCGGCCGCAACCAGTCGGTCGTTGCCACGCCGTCGCATCTGATGATGGCGGCCTGATCTTCGGTCATTCCGGGTTCGCTCGCGGCTGGCCGCTCACGCCCCGGAATGACTTAGTTGGTCATGCCCAGATAGCGCTTCATTTCGGCGCGCAGGCCTTCGCTGAGGTCGGGGCGCTGCATGGCGAAGGCGATGTTGGCGCGCAGGAACCCCGGCTTGGAGCCGCAATCGTGGCGCTCGCCCTCGAATTCGACGCCGTAGAAGGTCTGGCTCCTGGCCAGCTTGATCATGCCGTCGGTGAGCTGGATCTCGCCGCCGGCGCCGCGCTCCTGGGTCTCCAGGATCTTGAAGATTTCCGGCTGCAGGATGTAGCGCCCGGTGATCGACAGGTTGGACGGCGAGGTACCCTGCGGAGGTTTCTCGACCATGCCGTCGATGGTGAAGGCATTGGGGCGTGAGGCATGGCGTTCGCCGACGCCGCAGATGCCGTATTGGTGCGTCAGCGCCATCGGCACTTCCTCGACCGCGACCAGGTTCGATTTCTCGCCGAGTTCATTGGCGATATCGACCATCTGCTTGAGGCAGCCGGGGCTGTTGAGGACCAGTTCGTCGGGCAGCACGACCGCGAACGGCTCGTTGCCGACGATGTCGCGCGCGCACCAGACGGCATGGCCGAGGCCGAGCGGCGCCTGCTGGCGGGTGAAGCTCATCTCGCCGGCTTCCGGCTGGAATCGCGCCAGCTCGGCGAGTTCTTTGGTCTTGTTGCGGCTCTTCAGGCTCTCGTCGAGCTCGAACATGTGGTCGAAATGATCCTCGATCACACCCTTGTTGCGGCCGGTGACGAAGATGAAATGCTCGATGCCGGCCTCGCGGGCCTCGTCGACAACGTACTGGATCAGCGGCCGGTCGACGATGGTCAGCATTTCCTTCGGCATCGCCTTGGTGGCGGGCAGAACGCGCGTGCCAAGACCAGCGACCGGGAAGACGGCTTTACGAATTTTCATCAGGGGGGGCTTTGCATGGAGCGTGAAGGGAAACCGGGCGCGCAGGCCAACGTAGATTGCCTGCCGAGGTTCCATTTGCAACCGGGAACAACGGCTAATCTGTGGTGCTCCGGTGGGCTCGTGCGGTTAACCTTTTCGCGCGGCGGAACGGAAGCGCGCGGCATTAAGCCGATGGAAACCACGACCGGGGCCTGCTGTCGCCCGAATGTCATGGCTGGATTCTGAGATGAGAATGATTCGATTGGCGAGCATGGGGTCAGCCGGGCGGTCGCGAAGGCTGGCACGAACCGCTGTGCTGTTCGGCGCGCTGCTGATGCTGCCCGCTGCAGCGCAGGCGCAAGGAAGCCCTTTCGGCCTGTTCGACATTTTCAAGGGCGGCACGCAGTCCCCCGCGCCGCAGCAAGCCGCGCCCGGCGCGGTGCAGCCGTGGAGCGGCGAGGATGGGGCCTCCGGCCATCCCTTGATGACCGCGCAGGCAATCCGCGACGCCGCCAACAATTTCGACAACTGCGTCGCCGGCCTGTGGCCCGATGCCGCACGTCGCGGCATCTCGCAGGAAAGCTTCCAGCGCTTCACCGAGGGGCTGACGCCGGACCTGCGCATCATGGATCTGATGGATTCGCAGCCGGAATTCACCAAGGCGCTGTGGGACTATCTCGACATCCTCGTCAACGACACCAGGATGGCCAGGGGGCGCGAGGTGCTGGCGCAGTACAAGACCATCTTCGATGCGGCGGAGAAGGCGTACGGCGTCGACCGCTACATCATCGCCTCGATCTGGGGCATCGAATCGAACTACTCGACACAGATGGGCGACCGCAGCGTTCTGCGCTCCACGGCGACGCTGGCCTGCGTCGGCCGCCGCCAGGGTTACTTCAAGGATGAATTCCTGGTGGCACTGGAGATCCTGCACCGCGGCGACCTGCGGCCGGAGCAGCTGCGCGGCTCGTGGGCCGGCGCGTTCGGGCCGACCCAGTTCATGCCGACAGCCTTCAAGCGCTTCGCGGTGGACGGTGACGGCGACGGACGCCGCGACGTGGTCGACAACCCGACCGACCTGATTTTTTCCACGGCCAACAACCTGAAAAAAGACGGCTGGCAGAGCGGGCAGAGCTGGGGCTACGAAATCGTGCTGCCGCCCGGCTTCAACTACATGCTGGCCGACAAGGCGAAAGCGATGACGCTTTCGCAATGGGAGCAACTGGGATTGAAACGCGCCAATGGCCAGCCGTTTCCGCGTCCGTCCGAGAAAGCGTATTTGCTGGCACCCGCCGGCGCCGGCGGGCCCGGCTTCCTGATGCAGCAGAATTTTCGTGTCATCATGAAGTACAATCCGGCCGAGGCCTATGCGCTGGCGATCGGCCACTTTGCCGACCGTCTGCGCGGCGGGCCGCCCTTCGTGCAGCCCTGGCCGCGCCAGGAGCGCGTGCTGTCGCGCGCCGAACGGCTCGAACTGCAGCAACTGCTGGTGCAGCGCGGCTTCTACAAGGGCACGCCCGACGGCCAGTTCGGCGGCCAGACAAGGGAAGCGCTGCGCGCCTGGCAGGCTTCGATCGGCGCTCCGGCCGACGGCTTTGCCTCGTCGGAAGTGCTGGAGCGGTTGAGAGGGCGGTGAGGGCCGCAACGGTCCTCACCGGGGTGGCGCTCAGGCCGCCTGATCGACGAAGCGCACGATATCCGAGAGCGTCAGGGCGGCGCCGATCTCGGGCGTGTCGTCGGTCGGTGCGCTGGCGTCCGGTGTGATCCTGAGCGTCGGCGTCCATGCCGGATACTGCACCAGATAGGACTGGTTATCCGCCGCCATCAGCACTTCGGCCACGATACGTCCACCGACCTCACCGGGATGGTGTCCGCCGAGCATCCGCTTCTCGCCATCGACGTTGGTCTCGCGCTGATCCGCCAGTTCGGCCTCGCGAAGGATGTAGTACCAGAGCGGGGCATTGTTGTGCAGGTCCTGCTTGTGTGCCTCGAACAGGGCGCGGCGCGCGTCCAGGTTTGCGTCTTCCAGATTTCCCTCGTCGGTCCACAGTTCTTCGTCTGTCAGAGGCGTGATGTTCAGGCGTCGTGCGACGGCCTGCCCGCTCGGCAGGCCGAGCGCCAGACCGCGCAGCAGGTTCAGCGACGGCAGTGATCTCCGCGCATCTTCTTCGCCTTTGTGGTCCGGCAGGTCCTTCAGCGGATCGACCAGCACCGTATCGATGCGATAGGACGGCTGCGGCAGTCCCCCCGCGGCGTGACGAGCGCCGCAGGGAAAAGCCAGCGATGACGATGACAGCCCGGCTCACACCGTCATGAAAGGCCGCAGCGCGCGCACGTCGGGCAGCGTTTCGAGGTTGTTGATCGCTTCGATCAGCCTCTCCGATTTCTCCTTGCCGAGCACCGGCGCGATCAGGTCGCGGGTCTTGCTGCTGACGGCTTCAACGCTGAGCGGGTTTTCCTTGGTGCCGGGCGGGAATTTGGTGAAGTGCTCGACCATCTTCCCGTCGATCATGGTGACCTGAACGATGGCGCCGCGCGGTGCGGTGGGGTCCATCAGGCTGGCTTCCGGCTGCACCGTGATACGGCTGCGCATCTCCATCAGCACCGGGTCCTTCATCAGCGACTGGTCGTGGCTGTCGATGAACGACACCGCGCCCTTCAGCAGCGCGAGCGACACCAGGTGCGGACAGTTGACGTCGGCCATCGCGCTGGTCGCGACAATGCCGATGGCGTCGGTCGGCAGCTTGACCAGCACGCTCTTCACATTGGCCGGCGTCAGCCCGTATTGCTTGCGCAGCGTCAGCATGGCGTCGAGCGGCGACTGGATCGGATAGCCGACGGAGAAGGTCTTGATCGCGGTCTCGGTGACGTAGAACTTGGCTCCGAGTCCGGCCAGCATCTCTTCCGGCTGCGGCTTGGTGGACAGCGCGATGAACAGGTTGTGGGTGCCATCGAGCACGTCGAACACGCCGGTCAGCCCGGCCTGCACCATTGTGACCGCCTGCACGCCGTTGCGCGCGCCCATGCCGGCGAAGTCGAACGACTTCTCGATGTGGTCTTCGTCCTTCACCCAGCTCCACAGGCCGCCGACCTGCTGCGCGGAATAGGAAATGGCAAAGCGCATGCCTTTTTCATCGAGCCGCGCCAGCGACGCCGCGGAGCCGAGCGCGCCGAAGGTCGAACTGGTGCCTTCTGCGCTGCGGTGGCTGCCGCGCACCAGATCCGGGCCCAGTGCCATCAGCAGGCGACAGCTCAGGTCATAGCCGAGCGTCACCGCGCGGATGAATTCGAGGCCGGAGCGACCTTCCTTTTCGCCCATCGCCAGAGCGGCCGGCACCACGGAACTGCCGGGATGCGCCTTGGTGACCGGCTCGAAATCGTCGGTCTCGTCGGCATGCGCGCACATCGCGTTGACGAGCGCCGCGTTCACCGCCGTGGTGCGGAAGCTGTCGCCGATCACCGAGGACTGTTCGGTGCCGCCGAGTGTCTTGATGTACTTCACCGCGGCGATGCCGGGGTCCATTCGGGCGCCGGAGATCATGGCTCCGAACGTGTCGAGGATGCGGTTCTTGGCTTCTATCATCACGTTGCCGGGAAGCGCCGTGTCGCGCGCCGAAACCATGTAGCGTGCCAGCCGCCCGGTGACGTCGCTGTCGGCCGCCGCGCTGATGCGGATCGGCGAGGCCGCCACGGCCGAAACGGCAGCTACGGATTGCAGGACATGGCGACGTGACGGCGTATGCTTGCTGGACATGGAGGTCTCCAAAATGGGCGCGGGCTCGGTGCGGGGTGTGGCGTTCCCGCTGGCGGGCTGTCAATGGACGCAACAAGGAACGCATTGTATGGCGGCGTCGCGGAACCCCGCGAGGCCTCGGCGGTTACTCTGCCTGAGAATTCTCTCATGGAGTAACGAGATCATGGACAAGGACCGTTTTGCCGGCGCCGCCAAGGATGCCGCAGGTAAGGTTGAGAGCGTGGTCGGCAATGTGACTGGCGATGCGCAGACCGAGGCGTCGGGCCGCGCCCGCGAGGCTGCCGGCACCGTGCAGAATCTCTATGGCCAGGCCAAGGATGCCGTGCGCGATGCGTCCGACGCCGCGGCCAACTACGCCAGGGACGCCGTCGACAGCGACATCTATCGTGATGGTACCCAGGCGGTGACGAAGCAGGTGCGCGACAATCCGCTCGGCGCGCTGCTGGTCGCCGGTGGCATCGGCTTCGCGCTCGCGATGCTGCTGACGCGCCCGGCGCCGCGCCGCCCGAACCGCTGGGGCTACTAAACTTCAGCTGACCCGCATCGGATCCACCGGGCATCCTCCATCCCGAAAGGGTTGGGGGATGTTTGCGTTCGGGAGGCTCTACCGGGTGAAGAAGCCGGGCGCCGAGGCGGACGGGCCGACATTGGCCGGCGGCCGCGGACCGGGGCGTGGGCGCTGCGGTGGCGGCGCGGGCTGCCGGCGCGGTTCGTCGAAGCCGAACAGGCCGCCAAAGCCTGAGGGAGCCGGCGCTTCCGTGGCGACCACCGGCTTCGGCCGCTTTGGCTTCGGCGGAGCAGGCGGCGTCATCACCGGGATGATGCCCTCTGGGGCGTGCATCGCGGCGGTGCCGGGCGTGCCTGGGGTTACGGCTGCGACCGGTGGCTCGCCGCGGGCCTGTTCGCGGCCGACTTCGCGGCGCGGCCAGGCAAAGTCGTCGGCGCGCCCGGCGGGGGCGGCCAGAGCTTCGCCTCGTACCAGCGTGCGCGACGTCAGCGCATCGACCGCGACCGGCCGCACGCCGGGGCCGCCCAGCAATTGGTCGGTGCCGACCACGGAGGCCACCAGCGGTACGATGGGGCCGGCCAGCGGCCGCGGCGGCGGTGCGCCGGGCACCGCATTGGCGTCGGGGGTCGCGGGCTCGCTCGGCAGCGCTACCGGGCCGGAGCGCGACGCCATCAGCCGGGTGATCTCGCGCTCGACATAGTGAGCCAGCTTGCGTGCGCCGGCGCGGGTGAAATAGACGCCATCGTAGGCGCGCAGCCGGCGGATCTGACCTTCGAAATCCGGGCCCTGCTGCAGGAAGCGGCCGCCTTCATCGACGAAGCCGTCCCAGACATCGACATAGGTGATCCCGGCCTTGCCGGCGGCGTCGCGGTACAGGTTGTTGAGGTACAGCATGTCGGCGGTCGCCTTGGTGCCGCGCACCGCGGGCAGCCCGACCCACAGCACCGGCACGCCGCGCGCCTTCACGACCGCGATCATCTCCTCGATCTTCCTGGTGTAGAGCTCGCCCCAGCGGTCATCGCGGAAATCAACCACGCCGCCGCTGGTGGGGCGTGTGGTCTTCTCCGGCGGGACGATCGCGCCGGGATCAGCGATGTCCTGGCTGCTGTCGGCATCGTCGCCGGGGTTGGATGGCTCGCTGGTGCCGTCGGGGCGCAGCCTGCCTTTCTTGTCGGCCTTATCCGGCTCGCGGATAGCGATACGGTCGTTGAGGCCGAGCATCACCACGATAGCGTCAGGCTTCTCGGTGGCGAGAATGGCCTTGGCGGCGGCGGCCCAATCGGCCGGATCGCCCTTCGGCTGGTAGCGCAACAGGCCGGAGACGGTCTTGTGCTTGCGGATCACGCCCATGTCGGGCTGTTCGGAATAGGCGTCGTCGAGGCCGTAGCCGAGCCAGTCGGCCATCGAGTCGCCGAGCACCAGCACGTTGCGCTCCGGGATGGTATCACGCCGCTCGGAAGCGGGCGCGCGGGAAAAGTCTTCGCGCGGCGCCTGGCGCTTTGGCGCCTGCTGCTGGAACGGGGCGAAGAACGGGCTTTCATTGCTGAACCAGCCGAAGCCGCGCTCGCGCGGCTGAGGTTGCTGCTGGCGCTGCGGCGGCGGCGAAAATCGGCCGAAATCGAACAACTGCGCCGAGGCAGGCGCAATGATGCCGAACAGCATGGTTCCCGCCACGGCGAGCAGCGCGCCGCGGCGCGACAACCAGGTCATTTTCGGCTTCTGTGCCATGCGCCTCGACCGCAACCGGAAAGAGAGTTCCGAACCCGGATATCACCGGATTCGGGCCGCAAGCGGGCAGCCTACCGTCATCAAGCGCCGCCGGCCGGGTTCGTCAAGCCTTGACGGCGGTATCCGCCGACAGGGTTAAATTCGGAGGCGTGCGGCGGCTATTTCCAGAGCCCGTAGGCCGGCCATTTCTCCTGCGGTATAGGCGCCCCGACTTTCGAGCTGAACGACAGCACCCTTGTACGGTCCGGCGAGGCCTTGCAGGTGAAGGCTACCTGGATCCACTTGCCACCACTGCGAAACGCCGCGCCCTTGGCGACCAGCGTATCGCCGAGGTGCTGCGGCGCCGACACGACGTTGGATTTGGCGCGGTCGGGATGGAACCCGTTGGCGCCATCGCCGATCCGCTTCATTGCCTCGTAATCGCAAATCTGCTCCAGCCGGGTCTTCGGATCGAGCTTGCCGAGGCTGGCGATGAAGCGCGCATCAGAGGCAAGCGAGGGCGTGGCGAAAGCGAGCAAACACAGGATCGAGGCAAAGATTTTCATGGCGTACGCTTAGCCGCCGCCGCGATGCGATGCCAGCGACCGCTACGGGAGGCAGCCTTGCACCGCGCGCTGCGAGACATCACTGCGGATCGAGGTGGGCCTTGTAGTCGTCGAGTACGCCCTGCACGCGGTAGCAACTGGTGGAGTCCGGCGTGAAGGGTTCCCATCGCTTGAGTTCGACGACGTAGAGCCTGGAATCCTTCAGGCCGCGGGCGTAGCCGGAATTGATGCTGCGGCGGTCGGCGGGGCTGAGGTAGGGATCCAGCGCCTTGCGCAACGCTTCGGTCTGGCCCGGTGTAATCTTGTCGGCGGTTTCGCATTGCGTGGCGGCGGCGAAGAACGAGCCGGCGCTGATCGCGACGCGCGACGGCATCGCAGACGCGGGTGTTACTGCGATGAGAATCATGGACGAAGCCATGACGAGGCAGCCGGCGCGGCCGGTGATCGACGTGAGAAACAAGGGAAGCCTTCGCGTGGGGAATGACAGGAGATGCTCGCAGCATCATGTGCCGCGCAATCCTGCTTTTCTGTGATCACCCGCGCGTGAAATGTAGTTGTCCACATGTGATGGGCAGTCGCCACCCGACCGGCTTCCGGCCGGTACCCTGGCGCGGGCGAATTCGCCCGCGCGACCCCATCGCAAAAAGCAGGGGAGGTACAAGAGGCAGCGGAGTTACCTCGGCAGTGTGGTGGTTCCCATCAGCGCCTGGTCGATCGAGCGGGCGCAGAGGCGGCCTTCGCGGATTGCCCAGACCACCAGCGACTGACCGCGGCGCATATCGCCGGCGGCAAAAACCTTGTCCAATGAAGTCCGATAGCTGGTGGTATCCGCCTTCACGTTGCCGCGCTCGTCGAGGGCAAGGCCAAGTGCCTTGACCATGCCGTCCTGCACCGGAGACACGAAACCCATGGCCAGCAGGACGAGATCGGCGTCCAGCTCGAACTCGCTTCCGGGAATGGCCTTCATTTTGTTGTCCACGCGCACACAGTGAAGCTTCTTGACGCGGCCGTTCTCGCCGGAAAATTTCGTTGTCATCACGGCGAAGTCGCGCGCGGCGCCTTCCTCCTG
>NZ_JAQGJT010000181.1 GCF_028290495.1 Tardiphaga sp. | reverse complement strand
TGATCTGGAAACATCTGGCGATCACGCTGTGGGAATCGGTGCTGGCCTTTGCGATCGGATCGCTGGCCGGCGTCGCGGTCGGGTTCTGGTTCGCGCGGCAGCCGCGCGTTGCCGCGGTGTTCGATCCCTATGTGAAGATGATCAACGCGCTGCCCCGCGTGGTGCTGGCGCCGATCTTCACGCTGTGGCTCGGGCTAGGCATCTGGTCGAAAGTGGCGCTCGGCGTCACGCTGGTGTTCTTCATCGTGTTCTTCAACGTCTACCAGGGCGTCAAGGAGACCAGCCGGGCGCTGGTCGACAATGCGCGGATGCTGGGCATGGACGAACGCCAGCAGTTGCGTCACGTCTACTGGCCATCGGCGCTGTCATGGATGTTCTCGTCGTTGCACACCGCGGTGGGTTTTGCCGTGGTCGGCGCGGTGGTCGGCGAATATCTCGGCTCGGCGGCCGGGCTCGGCTATCTGATCCAGCAGGCGGAGGGCACGTTCGATGTCGCCGGCGTATTCGCCGGAATGATCGTGCTGTCGGCCTTCGTGATCCTGATCGATCTGGCGGTGACGCTGGTGGAGCGCCGGCTGCTCGGATGGAAGCCGGATGCGGTGGGGCGGAGCTAATAAAGCGCTGTCGTTCCGGGTTCGCGCGCAGCTGGCGCTGCGCACGCCCCGGAATGACAACTGAGCCTCGAGCTTTTTTTGTTTGAGACGAAGCGCATCATTCGCATCCGTCATTGCGAGGACCCTTGCGACGAAGCAATCCAGTTCTTACGGCGCTTGCAGCCTGCTGGATTGCTTCGCGGCGCTCGCAATGACGGAGCCTGCGGATTGGCTCAACCTGAAACAGCGCTAGTTCAGCACCTTGGTGTCATCCGCGGCCTGCGGCGGGGTCTTGATGGCGATCGCCTTGAACGGGCGTCCGTCCGGCTTGCTGCCGCCATGCGGCGTGCCCTTGGGGATGATGATCAGGTCGCCGGCCTTGACCGGGACTTCCTTGTCGCCGAGCCAGATCGTGCCGGTGCCTTCGAGGATGTACTGGATCTCGTTGGTGTTGGGATGCATGTGCTTCACGACATTGCCGTCCTGCACCGAGATGGTCGATCCGTCGGCGGACATGAAGGTCTTGGAGCGGAAGCCGGCCGGCGAGGCCGGGCCGAGCGCGTCGCCGACGAGTTCGGGGACGTGGATGACCTGCGCGACGATGTTCTCGGCGGCCATCGCGGGCAGTACCACATGGGTGAGGGTGCCGCCGGCGACAAAGGCGGCGGCGATCGAAAGCAAGGCGACGGTGCGGTTCATGGACGTTTCTTCCCCCTGTTGATTTGCGAAGTGCTGCGAATGCTACGTCGGCCAACGGCCATTGACCAGCGGGGAGGCGGCTTCTCAAGGCCGGCGCGCTGCTCTATCCTGCGGCAAAGCGCCATCAGGGAGATGATCATGACAACTTTGCTCGGCCGGATGCTGGCGCCGCTGTTCGCCGTTTTGCTGCTATGCGATAGCGCGGCAGCGCAGGGCAAGGTGACGATCGCCGTCGGCGGCGGGGCCTGCCTGTGCTATCTGCCGACCGTGCTGGCCAAGCAACTCGGCGAGTTCGACAAAGCGGGCGTCAGCGTCGATCTGGTCGATCTCAAGGGCGGATCGGACGCGCTGAAGGCCGTGCTCGGTGGCAGCGCCGATGTCGTGTCCGGCTATTTCGATCACTGCGTCAACCTAGCCGCCAAGAAACAGGATCTGCAATCCTTCGTGGTGTATGACCGCTATCCCGGGCTGGTGCTGGTGGTGTCGCCGAAGCACACCGATGAGATCAAGTCGGTCAAGGACCTTGCCGGCAAGAAGGTCGGCGTCAGCGCGCCGGGCTCCTCGACCGATTTCTTCCTGAAATTCATGCTGAAGAAAGCCGGCCTCGATCCGGCCGGCACTTCGGTGATCGGCGTCGGCCTCGGCGCCACCGCGGTGGCGGCGATGGAGCAGGGCCAGATCGACGCCGCCGTGATGCTCGACCCCGCGGTCACCGTGCTGCAGGGCAATTACAAGGATCTGCGCATTCTGAGCGACACCCGCACGCAGCACGACACCCAGGCGGTGTTCAACGGCGACTATCCCGGCGGCGCGCTGTACAGCACCACGGCGTGGATCGCTTCGCACGAGAAGGAAGTGCAGGCGCTGACGGTGGCGATCCTCAATACGCTGAACTGGATCCACAGCCACACGCCGGAAGAGATCATGGCGAAGATGCCGGTCGAGGCGGTAGGCAAGAACAAGGAGCAGTATCTGGCGGCGCTGAAGAACACGATCCCGATGTATTCGCTCGACGGCCGGATGGACCCGAAGGGCGCGGACGCGGTGCTGGCGGTGTTCAGCGAGAGTTCGCCGGAAATCGCAAAGGCCAACATCGACGTGACGAAGACCTGGACCAACAAATATGTCGAGCAGGCCGGCAAGACGATGGGGACGAATGCGAAATAACCTTTCGGCGACGATATGACGTCGCCTGTCATCCATCGCGTCACCACGCTCGACCTCTCCTTCCGGCCACAGCCGTGGGCGTTTGCCGATCAGCGCCGCGCCGAGATCGATGCGCATTTCGCGCAGAAGAAAGCCGAGAAGCCGGACCTGTTTAATGGCCGCGTGCTGCTCGGCCGCAAGCCGGTGTTTGCCGGCACGCATTTCAGCGCGGAGTATTTCGAGACCGATTTCGCCAGCTTTCTCGCGTGGCGCGATTTCGGCGACGCCGACAGCGAGGTGTTCAACGGCTTCGGCATGGGCGCGCTGCGAGGCTGTGACGGCGCTTATGTGCTGGGCGAGATGAGCGCGGGCACTGCCAATGGCGGGCGGATCTATTTCCCGGCCGGCACGCCGGATCCCGGCGATTTGCGCGGGGAGATCGTCGATATCGCCGGCAGCGTGGCGCGCGAGGTCGAGGAAGAGACCGGCCTGAAGCCCGCGGATTATCACGCGGCGGATGACTGGCAGTGCGTGGTGACGCCGCGCTCGATCGCCTTGATGCGGATTCTCGACGTCAAAATGCCGGGCGAAGTCCTGCGCCAGACAATCGAGGCCAATCTGGCGCGGCAGCAGGACCCCGAGCTCAGCGCGATGCATCTGGTGCGCAGCGTCGATGATTTCACGCCGATGATGCCGCTGTTTGTGACCGCGTTTATCGCGGCGCAGCTGAAGATGGCGGCCTGAGCGGCTGGCGTGCGCCGGCCGGGCAGGGTAGCCTCGCGGCTCATTCTGCGGAGTTTAGATCCATGACGGCCAAGTCCACGGTGTCGGCGCTGAAATCCTACTTCGAGCCCTTTCGCGTCGATGGCGGCAAGGAGTTTCACCTCAGGGCGCACATCACCGATGAAAAAGGCGGGCTGCACAAGGAGACCGGCAAGAAGATCATCGAGGCCAACCGCCGCCGGCTCTCGGAGTTGCAGGAGAAACTTTACGCGCAGGATCGCTGGTCGCTGCTGCTGATCTTCCAGGGCATGGACGCCGCCGGCAAGGACAGCGCCATCAAAAGCATATTCGACGGCATCAATCCGCAGGGCTGCGAGGTCACCTCGTTCAAGACGCCGTCGTCGAACGAACTCGACCACGATTTCATGTGGCGCCATACCCTGCATCTGCCGCAGCGCGGCCGGATCGGCATCTTCAATCGCTCATATTACGAAGAATGCCTCGTGGTGCGCGTGCATCCGGAAATCCTTGCCAAGCAGAAGATTCCGCCGGAGCTGGTGGGCAAGGATATCTGGAACGACCGCTTCGAGGATATCTCGGCATTCGAGAAGTATCTCGCGCGCAACGGCACCTTGGTGCTGAAGTTCTTTCTCAACGTCTCGAAGGAGGAACAGCGCCAGCGCTTCCTCGACCGGCTCGACGAGCCCGCCAAGAACTGGAAGTTCTCGTCTGCCGATATCACCGAGCGGGCGCTGTGGGACAAGTACCAGGACGCCTATCAGGACATGATCGACGGCACCGCGAGCAAGGACGCGCCGTGGCATGTGGTGCCGGCGGACCGCAAATGGTTCGCCCGCGTGGTGATCGGCTCGACCATCGTCAGCGCGCTGGAAAAGCTCGACCTGAAATTCCCGGTGGTGGATGGCGAGGCGATGAAGAAACTCGCGCCGATCCGCGAGGCGCTGGAGAAAGAAGCCCCTGCCGGGCAAAAGGTGGAAGTGAAGCAGGCGGCGGCCGTGAAGAAGGTGGCGACGAAGCAGGGCTTGGCGAAGACGACCCCCGCGAAGTAATCAGCAGGGGGGCAAAAGCGCGCTTGCGCCTGCCCGCCCTTTCGCGGTGCGCCGTCATGGTGGCGACGCCGCCGCGCGTCGCGCGCACGTCGGCTTTGACCGCCCTACGAGATGGACATCTCCTTCACCACCTGCGCGACCCGGTCTGTCGCGGCATCGGACAACGGCAGGACCGGCCGCGGCGGTGCGGCGTCGCTGATGCCTGTGATCGCGGCTGCGGCATACATCACCCGCAGGCTGGAAAATTCCTTGAACAGCGACCACAGCGGCTGCATGGCGGCATCAAGGCGGCGGGCTTCCGCCGCATCGCCGGCCTGGGCGGCGCGCACGATGGCCAGGCACGCCTTGGGAAACAGCCCGGCTGCGACGCTGTACCAGGCGTCGCCGCCCGCCACCAAAGCTTCCGTGACGTTCCAGTCGCCGGCGTAACCCACGGAAAAGCCGGGCGGCACGCGCTCACGCAATTGCCTGAGGTGATCGGCGACGAGATCCGGTTGCGGCGCCGTGCTCTTCACCGCCACGACACCGGGAATATGCGCGATGCGGCCGACCAGTTCGGCGGAGAACCTGAAATGCGTCGTGGCGAAATTATCGTAGATTACGATCGGCAGGTCGCTTGCGGCTGCGACGGCAGAGAAATGCTCGAACACTTCCGTATCGGTGAGCGGCGTGTAGGACACCGGCGCCAGCAGTCCCGCGGAGGCGCCGGCGGCACGGGCGTCCTGCGCCAGCGCAATGGTCTCGTCGGTGCGCAGCGCGCCGATCCCGACCAGCACGGGGACCTTGCCGTTGGTCTCTTCCAGCGCGGCGTCCGTCGCGCGGCGCCGCTCGCCGCGGGTGAGGAACGGATAGGTGCCGGTCGAGCCGAGCAGCCCGATGGAATCGACTTTTGCTGCAACCAGCGGCGCCAGCAACCGCTTCAGCGCCATCGTATCGACCTTGCCATTGGCATCGGCGGGGGTGATCGGGAAGGCCGAGAGGCCCGTCAGGAAGGTGGTCATGAATGTCCTCGTGATGCGTGTAGGGGCTTGTAAGTGGAGTTGGGGGCAGGGGGAACTGCTTGGTACGCGTGATCGTGTAAGGCTCAGACTTCTGCAGGGACGGGACAAGCGGTCAATTAGGTCAGCTGCACTGACCCTCTTAGCCGTTGCAGCGCGCTGTAATTTGCGTTTACAAGCAATCCATGTCCGCTGCGGCAACGAACTCTCAAGGGTTCGGGTCGAGGATGCGGGCTTGAAGGTGTGGCAATGCTGATTCGCAGCGAAAATGTTGGAGTTTCCGGGGGAGTGGCTGTTGCCGCTGGTCCCGACGCGATTCCGGCTGCGCTGCTGTCCAACCTCCTTCTCGGCGGGCTGCTTCTGCTTATCTGCCCCTGAGCGCCGTCTGGGCCATTTGGCCTGGGTACTCAGGGGATCATGACCGCAGAATGATCAGCCTCCTCTGGCGCTCACAGCAGCGCTTCGATTTAAGGAATACCCCATGACCACCACCAGCCCGTCCGTTCAGGACAAGTCCGACAAGGACCGCGTCATCATTTTCGACACCACCTTGCGCGACGGCGAGCAGTGCCCCGGCGCCACCATGACGTTCGAGGAAAAGCTCGAGATCGCCGAGATGCTCGACGATATGGGCGTCGATGTCATTGAGGCTGGCTTCCCGATTTCGTCGGAAGGCGATTTCGAAGCGGTCCACGAGATCGCCAAGCGCTCGAAGAATGCCGTGATCGCCGGTCTCGGCCGGGTCAACCCGAAGGACATTGATCGCTGCATCGAGGCGGTGAAGCCAGCCGGCGACCGGGCCCGCGTCCACATGGTGATTGCGACCTCGCCGTTGCATATGCGGGTCAAGCTGAACATGACCCCGGAGCAGGTAATCGATGCGTCCGTGGCCGGCGTCACCCGCGCCCGTAACATGGTCAACAATGTCGAATGGTCGGCCGAAGACGCCACCCGCAGCGACATCGACTTCCTGTGCCGCATTACCGAAGCCGTCATCAAGGCCGGCGCCACCACGGTGAACATTCCCGACACCGTCGGATACACCACGCCGGACGAATACACCCGTATCATCCGCAGCCTGCGCGAGCGCGTGCCGAATTCCGACAAGGCGATCTTCTCCGTGCATTGTCATAACGATCTCGGCATGGCGGTGGCGAATTCGCTGGCGGGTCTCGCGGGCGGCGCGCGGCAGATCGAATGCACAGTCAACGGCATCGGCGAGCGCGCGGGCAACGCCGCGTTGGAAGAAGTCGTGATGGCGATCAATGTGCGCAACGACAAGTTTCCGTACTGGAACAGGATCGACGCCACGATGCTGACGCGCGCGTCCAAAGTCGTCTCGGCGGCAACCTCGTTCCCGGTGCAGTACAACAAGGCAATCGTTGGCCGGAATGCATTCGCGCACGAGAGCGGCATTCATCAGGACGGCGTGTTGAAGGATGCCTCGACCTACGAAATCATGACGCCGGCATCGGTCGGCCTCAAGCAATCGTCGATCGTGCTGGGCAAGCATTCCGGCCGCCATGCGTTTATCCACCGGCTGGAAGAGCTGGGCTACAAGCTGGGCAAGAACCAGCTGGAAGACGCTTTCATTCGCATGAAGGCGCTGGCCGACCGCAAGAAGGATATCTATGACGAGGATATCGAGGCGTTGATCGATCAGGAGATCGCGCAGTCGCACGACCGCATCAAGCTGGCGTCGCTGACGGTGATCGCCGGCACCCACGGCCCGCAGCGCGCCACGATGAAGTTGAACATCGACGGCGTGATCAAGATCGAGGAAGCCGAAGGCAATGGTCCGGTCGATGCGGTGTTCAACTGCATCAAGGCGCTGGTGCCGCACGAGGCCAAGCTGGAACTGTATCAGGTCCATGCCGTCACCGAAGGCACCGACGCGCAGGCCGAAGTGTCTGTACGGCTGGCGCACGAGGGCCGTTCGATGACGTCGCGCGCAGCCGATCCGGATACGCTGGTGGCGTCGGCGAAAGCCTATTTGGGCGCACTCAACAAGATCGTCATGAAGCGCCAGCGCGACATGCCACACGTTACGGCGGCGGAGTAAGGGGCTTTCACCTCTCCCCGCAAGCGGGGCGAGGGAGAGCGTAGCCGGCAGTTCTACTACGTGAATGCATTTCCACGCGGCGCTTCGGCGCCGCGTTTTCGTTTGCATCGCAGCAATGTTTTTTTCCGGACCCTGCGAACTGCCAATGGCGTTTGCGGCGGCATCTCTGTATTGCTCGAAACGACATTCAAACCGGGGCCGCTGCAATGAGCTCCGAACCGTCGTTCAGGGAGAATACCATGCGCAGATTGTTGATGGCCGCGGCATCGCTGGGTGTGTTCGCATTGATCGGACCAGCGGCGGCGCAGTCGCCCATCGTTATCAAATTCAGCCATGTGGTGGCGCCGAACACCCCCAAGGGACTGGCCGCCGAAAAATTCAAGGAGCTGGCCGAGAAGTATACCGACGGCAAGGTCAAGGTCGAGGTCTACCCGAACTCGCAGCTCTACAAGGACAAGGAAGAACTCGAAGCGTTGCAGCTCGGTGCCGTGCAGATGCTGGCGCCGTCGAACTCCAAGTTCGGCCCGATCGGCATCCGCGAATTCGAGGTGTTCGATCTGCCCTATATCCTCCCCGACCTGGCGACGCTGCGGAAGGTCACCGACGGGCCGCTTGGTGCGCGGCTGCTGAAGCTGCTCGACGGCAAGGGCATGACGGGCCTGGCCTATTGGGACAACGGCTTCAAGGAAATGAGCGCCAACAAGAAGCTGCTCGCACCGGCCGACTATCGCGGCCTCAAATTCCGCATTCAGTCGTCGAAGGTGCTGGAAGCCCAGTTCCGTGCGCTCGGCGCGATCCCGCAGGTGATGGCGTTCTCGGAAGTGTACCAGGCGCTGCAGACCGGGGTGGTCGACGGCCAAGAGAACACCGCGTCGAACATGTATACCCAGAAGATGCACGAAGTGCAGAAGTACACCATGATGACCCACCACGGTTACATCGGTTACGTCGTGGTCGTGAACAAGAAGTTCTGGGATGGCATTCCGGCCGATACGCGGACCCTGCTCGAGAAAGCGATGAAGGAAGCCACCGCCTATGGCAACGGCCAGTCGGCGAAGGAAAACGACGACGCGCTGGCCGAGATGGTGAAGGGCGGCAAGACCGAGCTGGTCAAGCTGACGCCGGAGCAGGATGCCGCGATGCGCAAGGCGATGGAGCCGGTCTACAACGACGTCGCCGGCCGCGTCGGCAAGCCGTTGATCGAGGAATTCATCAAGGAAACCAAGGCGGCAACGAACTGACGAAGAGGACTCGCTCCCCGGATGCTGCGCAATGCGCCGCGAAGCGGCGTGGTGCGCTGCTGATCCGGGGTCCCGGTGTTTCGGGGAAACCGGGATCCCGGATCTGCGAAGCAGCGTGCACGCTGCATCGCGTCCGGGACACCCTTCATGTTTTTGGTTATGTGCGGTGCCTACTGGGGGACTGAATGTTTCTACGCATCCTCGACCGTCTTGAGGAAACGCTGATCACGTTTCTGATCGGCGCCGCCACCTTCATTATCTTCATCGCGGTGTTGCATCGCTACCTGGTCGGGATTCCGTTCTTCTATCCCTTCCTGTTTCCCATCAATCTGTCTTGGGCGCAGGAGCTGTGCATCTACATGTTCGTGTGGATGGCGAAGTTCGGCGCCGCCTACGGCGTGCGCACGGGCATTCACGTCGGCGTCGATGTGGTGGTCAACCAGCTCAATCCGCGATGGCGCAAGGGCACGGTGCTGTTCGGCCTGCTGTGCGGCGCGTTCTTCACCGCCGTCATCGGCACGATGGGCGCGAAGTTCGTATTCGGCCTCATGCATACCGACCAGGTGACGCCGGACATGGAGCTGCCGAGCTGGCTGGTGTATCTTTGCATTCCGCTTGGCTCCTACCTGATGTGTTTCCGCTTCCTGCAGGTGGCGTGGAATTTCTGGGCCGGCAACGGACTGCCCCATCACGATCACGCCTATGTCGAGGGGATCGAGGTCGATCCTCCGGCCAACGGCGCGGGGGCTGTGCGATGAGCAACGCATTGATCTTCCTGCTGCTGGTCTTCCTGATGTTGACGGGCATGCCGATATCGATTGCGCTCGGCCTCACGGTGCTGTCGTTCATCTTCCTGATGACCTCGGTGCCGATCGAGTCGGTCGCGCTGAAGCTTTTCACCGGCATCGAGAACTTCGAGATCATGGCGATCCCGTTTTTTATTCTCGCCGGAAATTTCCTGACCCACGGCGGCGTCGCGCGCCGCATGATCAATTTTGCCACCTCGATGGTCGGCCATTGGCATGGCGGCCTTGGCCTCGCCGCGGTGATGGCCTGCGCGCTGTTCGCCGCCGTCTCCGGCTCGTCGCCCGCCACCGTCATTGCGATCGGTTCGATCATGATGCCGGCAATGGTGCGGCAGGGCTTTCCAAAGCAGTTCGGCGCCGGTGTCATCACTACCTCCGGCGCGCTCGGTATTTTGATCCCGCCATCGATCGTCATGGTGGTGTATTCGGTGGCGACCGGCGGCAGCGTGGCGCTCGATCCGTCGGGGGCGCGGATCTCCTCCGCCTCGGTCGGGCAATTGTTCATGGCGGGCGTGATCCCCGGCATCATGCTGGCGACGCTGCTCGGCGTCACCACTTTCTACCGCGCGTGGAAGAACGACTATCCGCGGCTGCCGCGCGCCGACTGGGCACAGCGCTGGGTCGCGTTCCGGCGCTGCATCTGGGGCCTTCTGCTGATCGCCGTGGTGCTCGGCGGCATCTATGCCGGCTGGTTCACGCCGACCGAAGCCGCCGCCGTCAGTGCGGTCTATGCCTTTTTCATCGCGGTGTTCGTTTACAAGGACATGTCGCTGAAGGACGTGCCGAAGGTGCTGCTCTCCTCGGCCAATATGAGCGCGATGATCCTCTACATCATCACCAATGCGGTGCTGTTCTCGTTCCTGATGGCCAACGAAAACATCCCGCAGCAGATCGCCAACTGGATCACCGGCATCGGCGTCAACTGGGTGATCTTCCTCTTGATCGTCAACCTGCTGCTGCTGATGGCCGGCAATGTGATGGAGGCGACCTCGATCGTGCTGATCATGGCGCCGATCCTGTTTCCCGTGGCGGTCAAGCTCGGTATCCATCCGGTGCATCTGGGCATCCTGATGGTGGTCAACATGGAGGTCGGCATGTGCCATCCGCCGGTGGGGCTCAATCTCTATGTCGCCTCCGGTATCGCCAAGATGGGTATCAGTGAATTGACCATCGCGGTGCTGCCGTGGCTGCTGACGATGATTGCGTTCCTCGGCCTCGTGACCTACGTGCCGGAACTGTCGTTGTGGCTGCCGCGGACGCTCGGCATGCTGTGACCAAATCATGGCATGCCCAACATTCGGCAACACCATGTCCAAAGCTTAAGTTGAAAGGGCAGGGCGGCGCGCTCATCTTCAGGCAATGATCCAACGGAGGTTGCCATGAAGAAGATCCTGCTTGCCGGCGTTGCGGTGCTCGCTCTGGCCGGGACGACGGCGGTCTATGCCCGCCACGACGGACATGATCACCACCACCACGCCCGGATGAACCCCGAGGACCGCGCCGCCTTTGCCGATGCGAAGATCGCCGCGGTGAAGGCCGGGCTGAAGCTGACGCCGGATCAGGAAAAATTGTGGCCGCCGGTGGAAGCCGCCGTGCGCGACTTCGCCAAGCTGCGGATCGACCGCGCCAATGCGCGGATGGCCGAGCGCAAGGACGCGCGTAACGATGATGCGAAGAAAGCCGAGACGCCGGACAATCCGGTCGCACGCCTGCAGAAGCGCGCCGACGACATGGCCGCCACGGCCGCCGCGATGAAGAAAATCGCCGAGACCGCCGACCCGCTCTACAAGACGCTCGACGACGGCCAGAAGCGCCGGCTCGCGATTCTCACCCACATGGACGGCGGCCCGCGCGGCGAAGGTTGGCGCCACCGTGACCGCGGCTTCGATCGCGATGACGATGCCGGCCGCGACCGCGATGGTCCGCGCCGATTCGACCGGGATCGCGGTCCCGGCCCCGAGCGGCTGTAACCGCCGGCACGCCCGCAACACCGGCCAAAGTTCTCACGACTGCAAAAAGCCGCTGATTTTCAGCGGCTTTTTCGTGTTTGAAAAAATCCGTCGCGATGTTGGATATTCTTTCGTCATACGCTGGACATCCCCAAATCGCTTTGCTAAACGACGCCATCCCGCGAGGGTATCCGGTTGGATCCGGGCGCATAGCTCAGTTGGTAGAGCAGATGACTCTTAATCATCGGGTCCCAGGTTCGAGCCCTGGTGCGCCCACCACCCCTAAAGTGCTTCTGCACAAGGGGTTTTAAGAAAACCTCCCAAAGACGTATCGAGAACAAACGCTCTTATGCGACACCGTGCGACAAAATCTGTCGCACGCCGTGCGACATTTGACATGCGTTCTTCGATTGTTCTTCATGTCCGCAACGATGGAGCGGCGCGTGGTTTCGAAGTGGTCCCAGGAAGAGCGGCGACGCCGCAAGGCTGAGCTGGCGGCGCAGCCGAGTGCAGCGGACGTCGAGATGTTGGAGCTGATGCGACGGCTGCGGCCCTATGTGTCCGGCTGCGAGCTGCTCGACAATCCGCGTGCTGTTGCCTGCCATGCGCTGTGGCGCGAGATCGAGATCATGGCCGAAGTGATCACCGGCAACCCGCAGTATTTCTGGGATCTACGGAACAGTCACGGCGACTAGTTGCGTGGGCGGGACTCGACCTAGTTGCCCAAGAGCGCTGACCTTCCGGATCGGACCCTACACCGGATCAAGTGTGCTTTAAGCCTCCGGCCCCGGCAGCAGCATGCAGTAATTGAGCGCATGCAGGAACCGGCTCTCGGAAATCCAGTTTTTCTCCTCGACCAGAATACGATGCATCACCGCGATCTGTCCTGCCGGGCCGCCGAAGCTCAGCAGCGCAATTCGCAACCAGACCCAAAGGCCTCACCGAAACTGATGCCGTGACCGGCATCCGTTCCGGTAGCCTTTGCATTTGCCGCGATATCGCTCATGGCTTTGCCTTGTTGGTCGGCCAGTTATGGGTTTCGCCCGTCGCGTCGCGGCACCAGCGGTAGAACGCGTCGTAGAGTGTGATACCCGCCTCAAGCTGTTCGAGATCGTCGTCATACATCCGCGACAGGCCGAGTGACGCCGCGAGCAAGCCCGGTGCTTCCGGCGACAGATCGAGCCGACCTGTATCTGCGGCGCGCACCATGGTTGCGAGCCGCAGCAGCGGCGGGGTTGCGAGGCCGAACTCCTCGATCATCACGTCGAAGGTACAGAGTTCGCCGCGATGGCTCCAGAACACGTTCTCGATGTCGAAGGGAACGGCATTGAAGCGTTCGCCGACCGCGACCACCTCGGATGGCGCCACGAACAGAAACACCGCATTCGGGTCAACGAACCTTCGGATCAGCCAGGGACAGGCGATGCGGTCGATCTTTGGCCGCGCGCGGGTCACCCATACTGTGCGTCCCTGCGCGTCGCGCGTCGGTAGCTTCGACGCGGGTACCAGCGGCAGCTTGGTGGTTTTCCAGCCTTCAAAGCCGCCCTCCAACGCTTCAGCCGAGACATTGACGTGCCGTAGCCAGGCCGCAGTACCCTCGGAGAATTTCTGGCCGCGCTGGCAGATAACGATGGCTGACCGCCCCGCGAACTGATTGCCCCAACCGGCGGCGTTTTCGTGGCTGCGCCTGACCGCGCCGGGAATCAGCCGCGGGTCGGCGGCGAAGTCCTCGTCGGTGCGCACGTCGATCAGAGCTGGCGTCTTTGCCGTGCCGATCAGGCGTACAAGCTTATCTGGAGATATCGATGTAAATGATGACATGGAAGCGCCCTCGTAAAACACGGGACGCGATACTTGGGCATGTCGCCTCGTGGGGAGATCGCAGAACCCCCATGTCCCAAATACAGCGGACCGTGCGGCTTCTGTCAATCTCATTTCGGCCTGGTTGACATCTGCGCTGTTTCGGTACGTCATATGTTTCTGGGGATTCCCGCGATGACCCCGTGAGGCGGCAGCCGAATATCGCGTCCACACCCTCTACGACGAGGTGGACGCCATGCCGTCACCAACCGAGATTTCAGTAGCGCAGCTGTCCCGTATCATTGGCCTACCCGGCGCACCGATGCTTATCGATGTTCGTGTCTGCGATGACGGCGGGGCGGGCTGGGGTTTGCTGCCAACAGCCCGGCAAATGAATTCCGAAGCCGTTGCGGTCTGGGCGCACAACTTTTCCGGCCAACGTGTCGTCGTCTATTGCCAGGACGGCGGCGATGTCAGCCAGGGGACCGCCGCATGGCTTCGGCAGGCGGGTATCGACGCCCAGACTCTTGAAGGCGGGTTTTATGCATGGCGCGAAGCCGGCTCGTACCTCTTGTACGCCGATCGCCTCCCGAAACGCGATGAAGCCGGCCGGACCACTTGGGTGACACGAGCGCGACCAAAGATCATTCGCATCGCTTGCCCATGGCTGATCCGCCGTTTCATCGATCCCACAGCCGTATTCCTTTACGTTGCACCATCGGAGGTAACCGCCGTCGCCGAGCGGTTCAAGGCAACTCCCTTCGACAGCGGCGACGGCAACTGGAACGATCGAGGCGACGCCTGCACGTTCGACGTGATGCTTGAGGCGTTTAATCTCAAGACCAAGTCCTTGTCGCGTCTCGCTGCGATTGTTCGTGGCGCCGATACCGGGTTGCCCGATCTGACGCCGCAGTCAGGAGGATTGCTGGCGATCTCGCTTGGCTATTCCCGGATGTTCAGAGACGACGTGGCCCAACTGAACGCCACGATGCCGGTATACGACGCGCTCTATCGCTGGTGCCGCGACGGGACCGAAGAGACGCATGGCTGACCGCCTGCGGTGACACTCATCCAAAATCAATTCACGGCAGCACGGGGACCCTCATGAGTTTTCCAGTTCCGTTCGATCTCGCCATCTTCCTGCTGGGCACGTTCGCCGCCGCCTTCGTGACCGGGCTCGCTGGCTTCGCTTTCGGCATGGTCGCCGCCAGCATCTGGCTTTTCGCCCTGACGCCGGTGCAGACAACGACATTGATTGTCGCCTACGCGCTCTTGGTGCAGGGCTACTCTACCTGGCGGCTGCGGCGCACAATCATCCCCTCACGGCTATTACCTTTCGTCTTGGGAAGTGCCATCGGAATTCCCGCAGGCATCGCCATCCTCGAATTGGCATCGTCCGTCCATTTGAGAATGGCGGTAGGCCTGCTGTTGATCGCGTTCGGCCTTTACAATCTGCTGCGACCGAAAATGCCGAACCTGAAAGACGTTGGCCAAGCCGGCGATGCCGGCATTGGCTTCCTCAATGGCGTGCTCGGCGGCTCAACCGGGCTCGGAGGCATTCTTCCAACCTTGTGGTGCGTGTTGCGCGGCTGGCCCCGCGACGAACATCGCTCGGTATCGCAGCCGACCGCAGTCGCCACCTTCGCCCTGTCGTTACTGGGCTTGGGCGGGATGGGGCTGATTACGCCGGAGACGACAAGCCTGTTTCTAATCGGCTTGCCGGCGCTGGTTGCCGGAACGCTGCTTGGCTGGTCGCTCTACGGCAAACTGAACGAGGCCGCATTCCGCAAGGTCGTCCTCGTTCTGCTTTTAGTGTCCGGGCTGGCGATCGTCGTCACGGGCCGATGATCTAGAAATGGCTCTAGCCTTTTGTAATCGCCGTCTTGTCGAGCGCGGCGCGAAGGCCCTTGGCAAGCCTCATCGCATCGTCGACAGCCCAGAAATGCAGGAAGAACAGCCGCGGCTGCTCGTCCAGCATATGGCTATGTACCGCGGTCACGTCGATGCCGTTCGACCGCAACGCCCTGATCACGGGATTCACTTCGTCGTTCGTGAGAACGAAATCACCCGTAATCGCCGCCTTGCCGCCGCCAGTCGGTTGAAAATTGATTCCGATGGCGGCCCCCAACGGCGCGGGAGGTGTCATGGCCATGCCGTCCATGGTCACGGCGTCGCGTCGCGGCACATTGAACTGATAGACGCCGCCGTTGGCTTGTCCCCTAGCGCCCATGATCTGGTCGAGTTGCGCGGTGTCGAGATCGACCGCGGGAGGTGGCGCAGCGGCGGCGGGCATAGAAAGCGGCGTTTTGCTCACCGCCAGCGCATCATGGATCACCGCAGCCATCTTGGCCGGATCACCGTGGCCGCCGACATGCATGTAAAAGGTGGCGGGGCTGGCGCGCAGCAGATGATTGTGTACGGCCGTGATGTCGAGCCCACCCTCGATCATCTTGAGCATGACGGGGTTTATTTCGCTCTCGATCAGCACGAGGTCGCCCATCACCATGGCTTCGCCATGCATTGGCTTGAACGCAACCCAGCCGCCAAGCGCCAGGGCCGGTTTGATTGTCACGCCGTCAAGCGTCACGGAAAGGTCGCTGCGCGGAAAGCCGTAACGGCGCACGTCACCAGAGACAGCTGGCTTCCTGCCGAGCACGTCGTCAACTTTCTGCCAGCCGAGTTCCTGCGCGTGGGCTGAGGTCACAAACGGTTCTGTGAAAATATGCCAGTGGGCGCTTTGCGCGCTTGCCTCCGCAACGAGGGGAACCGCGAGAATCGAAATCGTAGTCCAAAGCAACTTACGCATGGTTTGTGTCCTTCTTGGCTGGGTGGTTTGGTTAGTCGCTACTGCTGCATCGGCGGCGAGCGTGGTGTGCCGGATCTTGCCTTCGCAAGGCGTGCAATCTCCGACGCCGCCTGTTCGGGAAAGGGAAACACCGAACTGACGTTGATTTCGCAAAGCACGTAGGTGTCCTGGCCCTTCGCGTCGCGTGGCCCATAGAGAAAGTCGGCATCCCAGACGATCGGCAGCGATCCAGCGTCGATACCCAGTAGTTGCATCATCTGAGGCGTCCACTCGGACTCCATTTTTGTCTTCAGCGCCTGAAACTCTGGCGCTGCAGCCGGATGCATGATGCGCGGGCCCGGCTGTGCCGCGTCCGAGTCCGGACATTCAGGTGGCGGCGGGATCAACGCCTTGATGAGTTGGTGCCCGAAGCCGACGACCTTGTCCGCGCCCATGTAGCAGCGGATCATGCCGTCCGGCAGCCGGGCCTGGAACGGTTGATCGATGACGCAACCATTGTTCGCGAAATACGGTTCGCACCGGTTCATGAAATCGCCGAGCGGCATCTCCTGAGGGACGCTGCCTCGAGGCGCGTGCAGCACTCGAACGATCGCGTCGTCCTGCCCGGATTCGGATGCGAACTCGACTTTCCACACGCCCTCGCCACCGTTGCCACGGTTCTGCTTGAGGACCCGCGGCCCCGCCGCTCGCAGGCGCTGCGGAAAATCTTCGCGGAACGCTCCGGCCTCACGATACAGATGGGTGTCCGTGCCCCAGCCCAGATGCTTGGTGCGATGGAGCACTTCCTTCACGCCCATCGCGAGGATGACGTCGGGCTGGGCACTGACCCACACGCCGTTCGACGCCACGTCCCGTAGCATTGCGTCGAGCACGATTCGGCCGCGCCCCTGGGAGAGGGGATCGACCCAAACCAGCACGCCATCGCAGCCGAGAAGCTGCTCGCGCACCTGACCCGCTATGTCGTCGACATAGAGCGCGGGCTCCGCTTCGATCCCGAGCGCGGCCACCGCGTCGAAAACACGATGAAGCCTATATTCCCGCGGTGTTGCCGCGTGCCACTTCGGGGCGTCCCCGGGCCACAGCAGTGCCAGCTTGCCGGATCGATCCCTAATCATGCGCGACCCTTTTTACTCCCATTGCTCGCAACGCAATGGCGAAGCCTTCGCTGACCTTTTGCGCGTCGCCGCAATAAACGACGACTGAGCTTTCGCGTTGAGAGTTGATTGGCGATCGTTCGACTTGATCCAGGATGGCGCCAACGAGCTTGTGTTCCACGTCGGTGCGACGTCGAACACCCGGGGCTATCGCCGCTGCGTCAGCGCCGATCCGTCCGAAAAGGTCATTTAAGGATATCGAGGTCTTTCGGTCGTCCACGCGCAAATCTCCTCGACAAGTCGAGTGCTGCGCAGTCGTTGGACCGAAGTCTCAAGGGGAGACTGCTTTTTCCCCTTTGGGTTTGATAATTTGGCCTGAGCGCAAAAGCAATAGGAACCACCGGAGCCGAGCCCCCCCAAAAAAACATCACGAAGCTGCATGCGCTTAGTCAAGGCACCTTCAGTTGGCGCCTTCTTCCATTCCACGCCGCCTTCAACGTTGCCTATTGGCACATCGCGTCGTTTCGCTGTTATATAACAATACGTCGGCTATCGGGGCGAGCGGACTCTGGCAAGGCGTCTGCAGATTTATGGGGTCACGGCCTAGAGAGCATGATATCACTGCCGCTATGCCGATTTTGTTCATCTCTGTCGATCTATGCTGAACCTGGACTTACCTAGCCCCGAAGGGCGCTTTCACTGCTTAGATGCGCGGGCGTTAACCCGTCATCCCTTCCTTCGTCATGAATGCCACCAGACGGTCAATGGCGGCGTCGGCGCGGGCGGCGTTGCGGGCGCGGTAGTGCTTCATGATGGTCTGCGCCGACTGGTAGCTGTGGCCGGTGACGTCGCAGATCGACAGCAGGTCTGAGCCGGAGCGATCGAGCAGCATGACGCAGGTGTCTCGCAGATCCTGGTCGTGCTTGAAGTCCGGGGCCTTGGTGCGCTCGTTGATGAAGCCCAGCGTCGGGCAGGGCTCCAGTCCGCGGGCGGCGTCGCCGGCGATCGCCAGCGTGCGGATCTCGGCGAACAGGTGCCGGTAGGTGTGCTCGTTGTAAGGCCGGCCTGTGTTCTCGTCGACCACGATGGTCTCCGGCATGTCGCGCAGGCCGAGATTGAGCTTTACCTGGGCGACGCGCGCCTTGGCCGCGGCCAGGCGCACCGCGAGCTGCGGCGTTTCCTTGATCGCCACCTTCATGCCGGTCTTACTCTGCTTAAAATGCCGGCGGCCGTTCTCCAGGCCTTCGTCCTTCAGCGCCAGGCGATCGGTCTGGCGCTGGCCGGTGAACAGGCCGAGATAGATCGCGTCGCCGATCGAGGCGCGGCCGCTGGCGTCGGCGGCGGCGACCAGCGCGGTGAACTCCTCAAGCGAGATCAGCACCACGCGCCCCTCCGGGCGGTCGAACTCCATGTCGAGCCGGGGATTGCGGGCAAGCCGCCACTTCGTGCTTTCGCGGCCCCACGTCATCGCGGCCGACAAAGCGGCGATCGCCGCCAGCGCCATGTGATGGCCGCGCGCGCCTTTCAGGTAGTTGAAGAAGTCGCGCAGCTCCGGCGCGCCGATCGAGGACGGCGGCGCGGACGCGATCGGCTCGCGGGGTCGCTGCGGAATGGTGATGCCGAGCACGGCGGCGGCGCGCTCGCGCTCGCGTCGCTCCTTGGCTTCGGTTCGACTCTCCGGCCGGAAGATCACCGCGCGCTTGGCCTTTCCGTAGGAGCTGATCGACGTCGGCTTGAGGCCCTGTACCTCGCCAGAGGCGAACCAGTCGTCGATCAGGTCCTCGATCGTGCCGTCGCGGCGCGGCCGTGTGTCTTTGACGGGCTTGCCGGCGGTGCGGGCGGCGATGATCTTCGCGTGCTGCTCGCGGCTGACTTCGGCGGCCTGTTCGTAGGTGAACCACGGCCCGTTTTGCCCGAGCCGCAGGTCGCGATCGGCGAAACCGAGCGCCCGCTCGCGGGCACCGTGTGTGAGGCGCGGGCGGCCATCGCGCCATTTGATCCAGGGCAGCTTAACGGTCATGGGTCGCTCCGGTGCGGACGGAGGGTAGAGATGGTCAGCCTCCGGCCTGTCGGCGGCGGCTGTCAAGGGCGGGAGGGGGCTTTACCGGGGCATAGGCGCGCGCCAGGCGTCGCCGATGTTCGTCGTCGGAGGCTGCGTCCGGTGCCGGCAGCGGGTCGTTGGCGGGCGCCGGAGGGCGCATAGGGTGGTGGCGCGTCAGCCAGGCGTCGAAGCCGGTGCGCTCGAAGCGCAGCGGGCCGCGCTCACTGATCGGCCGCGGCAGGCCGTCGAGGGCATGGCGAGCCTCGCGGGTGCGGTAGAACGTGTCCGTGCTGATTCCGAGCGCTTCAGCGACGTAAGTGGCGTTGTACGGTTTCATTTGGACACCGGCCGCAGCGATTTCAGTTCAGCTTCAAGTTCTAGCGCCAAGCGGCGCCAGCGGTCCCGGTCGCCCGTAACCTGCCGCTCGGCGTGTTCGGCGTTCGGCGCGGTCGGCACGCACCACGGCTGCTCGGTGAGCATGCTCGGCGGCTTCCCGCGCCCGCGTCTCGCCGGCGACCTGCGCCGTGAGCGTGGCGGCTCCAGCGCGCACCCGGTGCAGGTCGGCCAGCACGTCGCGCGGCGGCGCTAGGCCGGCTTCAGCGCCGGTCGATCCCGGCAGGGGCAGGCGAGTGCGGTCCAGCATCAGGAGTCCACTCCTGGCTGCTTTAGATCCCAAGTGGCGATCTCATTGACGACGGCGACGGCGTCTTCAAAATTATGTCCCATCTGCAACGTGACGCTGAACAAAATCTCGGAGTAGCGTTCGACGTCAAAACGATTGGGCCTTATTTCCTTCAGGAAATCAGCGACCAGGTATGCTTTTGCCCACGCCTGCTCGTTCTCGAATCTGATTTGGTCGGCCGCTCGACCCGTGATGCGCGGCGACATTTCTGCGGCCAAAGAAAAACCAGCGCTGCCAGCGAAGAACTCGTACAGACCCATCATGCCGTGGACGTCGTTTTCGTCCTTCATGTAGCAGAGCGTGTCGAGCAGATCGTTTTCAGTACCCGTCTCAATCGGTTGGATACTGGCCGAGATGACGGAGAGCGCCGATTCCCGGGACTTGATGCGAGAGCGGCTGCGCTTTGTCTGCGCCACGATCTGCGGTGGGTTTGTCGATGACTGCAGCATCACAGCGCTCCCTGTTGCGACTTAATGCGCTGGTCGCAGCGCTCCGGCACGTGGCATGCCCGCGTTAACGGGAACGTATCGGCGGCGGCGCCAACGTCGAGGCGCTCCAGCGCGCGGTAGAGCAGGCGCTGGATCCGCTTCGTGGCCTCCCGCTTGATATCTTCGGTGGTCCCGTGTGCGATCAATCCAGGCTGGGCAGACGCCAGCATGATCTGGAACGCCGCACCTTCGAACGATTTTGGTGACAGCCAGCTTGCGCGCTCTGCGATGCGGTCCATTTTTCTGCCTAGTCGCCCCAGTGCCGCAAAGTCCGGGTTCCCCGGCACGTCGGCCTTGTCGCATTCGGCAAGAACATCTTCGTATTTCCCGGCGAGGGCGAGCACCGGGCAGTTATACGGTTTCACATTCGGGAGGCCTTTTAATCGGCCGCTCTTGATGACGTCCGTTGCGGACATCTTTTTTGCGTCAGGTAGCTGAAGCATTTCAAACACTCCGATCGAACGCGTCGATCTCGCACCGCATGTTGGCGGTCAGTATCAATGAGCGGAGAACTGCTCCGCCGGCATATCCATTACGAACGCGACGAACTCTTTCAGGCTGAACGGCCGATCACCGACCACTTCCCGGTATCGAACGTTGAGCGGCGCGTCGGACCAGAAAGCCCTACAGGCTGCGGCTTTTCGCGTTTCCGAACATCTCACTCCCCCTTGCTGGATGCTTTCGTTCATGCCGCACCTCCGCGGTCCGCAGCACTCAGCGCCTCGTTGTCGGCCACCATCACGCTCTCCCTCCATGACTATTGGCAGACGCTCCTGCGCCCTCATTGCTGGCGGTGGCGATAAAGGTCATCGGATCACCTTGCAGGGCGTGAAAATCGAGGCGGTGGCGCCGTTGACGCTAGCCGGCCGCGCCTTTGTCGGCATCAGCACGATCAGCGCGACGAGAAACGCAGTGGCGGTGGCGAACATGGCGACATCGATATGTCTCACTGCAGCGTCTCCGCGCTGGTCCTGAGGTCCGCCAACGCGCGGGCCATTGGTCCGGCAAAGTTGATGCGTTCACGCTCGGCGTGCTGGCGATAGACGCTGCCCATATTGAGGCAGTGGCTCAGTCACTATCGACCACGACGATCACGAATTCGCCCCCCGCTGATCCTGAGCTGGGCCGCACGATTGCGGCGCTACGCTCGTCAATCCGCGACGACGCCTGCCTAACCGAGCCGCTGTCGGTGACGACGCGGGGCAGGCTGAGCATGCGGCTGGATCTGCTCCGGAGATGCGCCAAGCAGGCTGGCACCGACGAAATCCAGCACGAGATCACCAAGTTGATGACGGGCTACGGTGCGCTGTCAACGTGAACTACGCGCTAGCAGAGCGCGGTATCCGCGGCACCGGCTCCGCGCTTGCGAAGTCGTTCCTTGGCTGGGGCAGGGCGTCAACGCCGGTGCCGGGCGCCGTTGCGGTTTCGTCGCGCCGCGGCGGCGGTCATGTCGCGATCGTCTCGCGCGTCGAGTCCGGCCAGGTCTACGTCTGGAATCCATCGCCTCGAGGCCGCGGCTGGCAGGAGGTCGCTTATCGGCATCGCGCCATTAGCTATCGCGTGCCGGGATGAGCGCGGTGAGAAAATTTCTCCGGCGCACAGGCACAGTCGAAGGCTACACGGCGGGCGGCTACTCGCACTGGTGCCCGGCCTACGAGGGGATGCACGCTTTCGCCGTTTACGCTCCGCAGCGCAACGGCGCGCAGTGGTTGTTTGACGGCAACGTCGATAGCCCGACGTTTTCGCCGAGCAAGAACATTCGGGTTGGGCCTTATCCGGATGACGACGAAGGAAAGAAAGGGCGGACTGACGTCTGTCACTACTTCCTTCGAGCCGGGCAGATACAATTTCTCGGCGACTGCACTCATGCGATGGCGGGGCAGACGGTACCGCTGCCAGAATTGCCGGCCCGTTATCGGTGAACTGCTGGTGGTGCCTAGCGCTGATCAGATGGGCCGAATGGTTTGATCTACAAAGGCGTGCCATCCTTCGGGGTTGCGCGACTTTTTCATGTTAAGTGCGATTCGCGCTTTGATACGTTCAAGACCTCACTGCACGTTCCCAATCCCAGCGCGCCTTAACCATCGGGTATTTTCGGCGGCTGTGGCGTCTGTTAGGACCGTACCCAGCGGCACCAATATATAGCCAAGCCTTAAGCCTAGAAATAAGGTCGGCTTGAGGCCGGCACTTGCGCGATTCATTTCGCTCACCTACATCGTGAAAGTCGAAAATGGTGGACCGGCGTGGTGAGCCCCGGTCAGCCGGCCTAAAGGCCGGTCATAATCCAGCCCGTAGGGCCGCGGACCACGACGAGAGCGGACGCGTGCCGTTTCTTGTCGGGCTGTGGATGACCACCTCTGACGCCCTTCGAGTGATGTTCACGTGTCCTTCGGCCGCGCTTGCGGCGTCTGCAACGAAGGGCGATCTCCCATGCAACATATCCCAGTTCTCATCGTCGGCGGCAGCCTGGTCGGGCTGTCCGCCTCCCTATTCCTGTCATGGCGCGGTATTTCGAACACCGTCGTCGAGAAACATAGGGGAAGCTCTCCGCATCCGCGCGCGATGGGCTTCACCGAGATGACGCTTGAGCATTATCGAACGGTCGGTATTGCCGACCGCATTCCGCAAACACTGCCAGACACGAGGCTTCGGAGGGTGACGGTTGAGAATCTCGCGTCCGACTGGACGGCCGAGAGCGAGTGGACCCCCGGGGAGGCGGCCGATCGTTCTGAAGCCCTCTCGCCATGCAGCGGCGCGGCGATTGCGCAGGATCGGCTAGAGCCTATCCTGCGTAACGCGTGCGTCGATCTCGGCTCGGACCTCAGGTTGGGCGTCGAGGTTATCGGGTTCGAACAGGAAGAAGATCGCGTGCAGGTGCGTCTTCGCGAGCGCGATGGCGGTCTGGAGTACGAGGTCACCGCGGACTACGTGATAGCCGCCGACGGCGCGACGAGCGCCATTCGCGAGAGCCTGGGCATCGGGCGGAGCGGCGTGGGCCATCTGCGAACTCTGCGCAGCGTTCTCTTCTCGTGCCCCGCTGCCGACGCGTATCTCGACCGCGGGCCGCAGCAGTTTCAGATCGAGCAGGCAGACTTCCATGCCTTCCTAACGACCTATGGCGACTCCAGATGGGTGCTGATGTTCGATGACGACCGGGATCGCTCGGACGTGGAATTGGCAGACGCCGTGAGGCGCGCGCTCGGATCGGAGATGCATTTCGAGATCATCACCACGGGGCGGTGGGAGATGGCGGGACGGATCGCCAACTGCTATTCTGAGGGACGCATCTTTCTCACCGGGGATTCCGCGCACCAGCTCCCGCCCACCCGGGGCGGTTTCGGGGCGAACACCGGCATCGCCGACGCGTGGAACCTGGCATGGAAGCTGGAGCACGTGCTCACCGGACGGGCGTCGCGAGCGCTGCTCGAAACTTATGACGCGGAACGTCGTCCTATCGGCTGGTTGCGCCATCAGCAAACCTTCTCACGCCCCGACTACGCCGCTTGGGTGGGTAAAGGTTTTGATCCCGATCCTCTGTTCGGAAACGATGCGATGGAGTTTGGCCAGCTGGTGCGATCGGCTGCGGTGATTGGTGCTGGGCCCGAGCTACCCATGGCGCGGAGGCCGGACGACTGGGCCGGCCAGCCCGGAACGCGTGCGCCGCACGTGTGGGTGAGCGGTAACGGCGAGACCATTTCGACGCTCGACCTGTTCGGACGGGATTTCGTCCTGCTCACTGCCAGTCCCGAGTGGGCAACAATCGGCGGCCTTGAGGTCGCGTGCGTGATCCGCGTCGGAATCGACGTCCATTTTCCGGATGACATGCGCTTCCAAGACGCCTTCGGCGTTGGTGCGGCGGGTGCATCGCTCGTCAGACCCGATGGCATCGTCGCATGGCGCAGCAGATCGGGCGCCGACGATACAGCCATAGCGTCGATGCGCCGAGTTCTTAAAGGGAGTAGCGACTGAAACGGGCCCTTCGTACGCGGCCGGTGCATCGACCTGTCGCGGGCGGCGGCCAACGCGATCGGGATGGGCGGGCTGGCGCGGGTTAGGCTAGATTGAAACAAAAATCGAAGTTGCGGATTTTCACGACGACGGCCCCGGTCAGGGACGTCTCCCCCAACTGGCCGCGTCATCCTTCGGGGTGGCGCGGCTTTTTTCGCTTCAGCCCACCCTCATGCCGGTGCCGTCCTCGAGCCGATCCACGGCTTCGACCACATCATTGCGGTCGAGCACAGCAAGAAGCTCGTTGATCGTCTTTGCCGGATCGCGCGTCCCTGGCTGTATGTAGTCTGCCAGAATAAGCTGGGCCTCCCGAAGGGCCATCAGCGCCAGTTCCTCGTCAGATAAGGTCATCGATCTCTCGCTAGTGGTTCTTGCTCCACCTCGGGTCTTTATCGACGAAATGATAGACTGGTGTGCCCATTGGGTAGAGCGCCTGCATCATGCCAAGTCGGGCGAATTCCATGGGCCCGGAATGCTCAGCCGCCTGGATCAGGACGTGAATAGCGGA
>NZ_JAQGJT010000030.1 GCF_028290495.1 Tardiphaga sp. | reverse complement strand
CGGCGACAGCATCACGGTCGGCATCGAGCGGCTGCATCTGGAGCAGGACGCCGGCAAGCTGCTGCACGACCAGAGCCCGACGATGTCCTACGTCGACCTCAACCGCTCCGGCGTGGCGCTGATGGAGATCGTCTCCAAGCCCGATATGCGCAGCGCCGAGCAGGCTCAGGCCTATGTCAGCAAGCTGCGCACCATCCTGCGTTATCTGGGCACCTGCGACGGCGACATGGAGAAGGGCAGTCTGCGCGCCGACGTCAACGTCTCCGTGCGCAAGCCCGGCGCCGAATATGGCACCCGCTGCGAGATCAAGAACGTCAATTCGATCCGCTTCATCGGCCAGGCTGTCGATGTCGAGGCGCGCCGTCAGATCGGCGTGCTCGAGGATGGTGGCACGATCGACCAGGAGACCCGGCTCTACGACCCCAACAAGGGCGAGACCCGCTCGATGCGCTCCAAGGAAGAGGCGCACGACTACCGCTATTTCCCGGATCCCGACCTGCTGCCGCTTGAATTCAGCGAGGAATACGTCGCCGCCCTGAAGGCCGACCTGCCAGAACTGCCGGACGAGAAGAAGGCGCGCTTCATCAGCGCGTTCGGCCTGTCGGCTTACGACGCTGCCGTGCTGGTGAGCGAGCGCGAGAGCGCCGAATTCTTCGAGGCGGTGCTCGAGGGCCTCAAGGATAAGGCCCGTGACGGCAAACTCGCCGCCAACTGGGTGATCAACGAGCTGTTCGGCCGCCTCAACAAGGAAGGCCAGGACATTGTGTCCTCGCCGGTGAAGGCCGATCAGATGGCCGCGATCGTCGATCTGATCGGCGAGCAAGTGATCTCCGGCAAGATCGCCAAGGACCTGTTCGAGATCGTCTGGACCGAGGGCGGCGACCCGCGCGCGTTGGTGGAAGCCCGTGGCATGAAGCAGGTCACCGACATGGGGGCGATCGAGAAGGTCGTCGACGACATCATGGCGGCCAATCCTGACAAGGTGGCGCAGGCGCAAGCCAAGCCGGCTTTGATGGGCTGGTTCGTCGGCCAGGTGATGAAGTCGTCTGGCGGCAAGGCCAATCCGCAGGCGGTCAACGATCTCCTGAAGTCCAAGCTCGGCATCTGAACGCACTGAAAACGACGCCGGCGCTCGTACGCGCGGCGTCGTTTTGCGTCGATGGGCGGCCCGTGACGTCTCACCTGACCGAAATGAACGCGCGAATCAGCCGTTGGCGATTCGGCGAAAAGTGCGGTTGTGGCAGGGCGTGCGAAGAGGCTAACGCGATTTTCGCGAAAATTTTTTTATTGCCAAAAAATCCGACTCAGATTCAGCGCGGTGCGTTTTGCGTCGGTCCATGCGATTCGGTAGCGCCGCTCGTTTGTGTAGTTATCTGATATCGAAAATTGCGGTTGTGTGCGCAGGATAGGCATTTTCTGAAATATTGACAAACGAAGACGTAGGGTTTTCAGGCATTTCCGGCGGTCGTCAGATGTGTACTTCGCAAGTTATGACTGAGCCCGTAGGGCAAATGCGCCGTTGCGTCATCAACACTTCCTTAAGCAGGACACTGTTCTTTTGAAATCGTTGGTGTATTCGGAATGTAGTGCATTTCGATTCCCGAGTGCACGCAGCGAACAAGTCATCTCACCATTCGGAGGCACCACATGGCCAAGAAAGCGAAGAAGGCGAAGAAGGCAGTGAAGAAGGCGACCAAGAGCGCCGTGAAGAAGACCGCGAAGAAGACCAAGAAGGTCGCCAAGAAGAAGTAACTTCTTCTCCCCAAAGACTGCCGGCGCTGCCGGCGACGTCACAATGGCCTCGGCGAAGTTTGCTTCTCGAAGCGGATTTTGTGGTGCGGGCCATGTTGACGAAAGAGGGTGTCGGCGAGACATCAGGTCAACGGCTGGACCGTACTTAAGGGCAGGGCGTGCCCTCCCGCGATCGGTCCGGCAAGAACGCAGTATTCGTATTGGTGTTCTGTACGATGCGGACATAGGTCCGCGGTCTCACCGGCGGTTTACCCCGTGAGATCTGATCCTGACGTGTTGCCGACGCCCTCGTCTTTCCGCCGTGGGGTTGAACCCCGGCCGATATCCTTATCCCGATGCCCGAATATTTTTGGCGCCGCGCATTCGGCGCAGGCTGGCGTCTCGCCTGACAACAGCCGGAAAATCCGCGTGCTTTCTTCGATAGTGAAGGCATTGCCAGGCGGCACGGTAAACGGAAGCTGCTGAAACTCCGAAACCCCTGACATTGCGGGACGTCTGTATCGCGCCGCGCCCGCGATGGCCGTCGCCTTCAGGTTTCGTTCATCGCGATGCTTAAACTGCTCTTCAAATTTGTCTGGTCATGATGATCCCAACAAGCCGGCAACCGGCGGTGGGGATTGCGACAAAGACGGACGGGGGCCGCGCTCGGATCAGGGCGGCCAAAACAAACAAGAGCAAAAAGACAAAAGGAATTGAACGATGTTTCAGGGGCAGATCGATTTCGCGGCGGCCATGCCGATCGAGACCAGCGCCATTCAGGATGTGCTTTTCGAGCGCGGGCTGTACTGGGCCAGCGGTCGCTCCGGCTTCGTCGACCTGATCGCCGCGCATAAATGGTTCAACCTTGCCGCCATCAAAGGCCGCGTGGACGCCATCGCGATGCGCCGCGAAGTCGCCGAGACGATGACGGATGTCGAGATTGCAGCCGCGCAGCGCGACGCCCGGGCCTGGATGGTCGGCAACGTCTGATCCCGTGACCGCTCCAACTCTATCGCATTACGATCATGAAGATGCCGTCGGGTTCATGCTCGCCGACATGACGGTTGTCGGGCGCGCAGAAGAGGATGCGAAGCTTGCAGGTAGTGCGCTTCAGGACCCCGGCAACGATTGTTTCCCTTGGCGTCGCGAACTTACCGATTGCCATCTAACGTCATGGCCGCCGGAGAGAGGAAACCTGTTCCGCCTCCGCCTATGGGCGGGGATATCGCGCGACGGACACGGCGCGGAGCGAATCCGTCCGCCGTCCGTAGAGTAGCTTCCGTGACCTGGGAGATGATCACCGATGCGGACGGGCAAGTTGGTCAGGCGAGTGCCCAATCATCGAGATTGCCAGGGACGCTGCGAACACCGTCGATGTGAACGCCATGTGATCCCCCATAATTCAAGTTGCGTCGGGCGGGTGCGGTGATTGCGAGTGTAAAGAACTAACCGGTTCCCGCGATGAAGATGCCACTATCTACGGCATGTTGCGGTGCAGTGCCGGGAATGCCGCGAAAGTGCCGGCCCCTGCAATTGGCTTGGAGTAATTCCGAGATATGTGCGTTCATCATCGTAAGGGAATATGTCCCCGTGGGAGAGACGTCATGATGAATCGAAGAGTCGCCCTCAAAGGCGGTGCGCTCATGCTGGCTGGTGGTGCGATCGGCGGATCGACGCTTGCGAGCTTAGCCGCTGAAACCGTGACGTTGCCGTTCGAAAACGGCGAACGCCCTCTGGTCACATACCCGCAAAAGCGCCCGATGATCGGGCTCACCAGCCGACCGCCACAGCTCGAAACACCTTTTTCGGTCTTCAACGACAACGTCATCACGCCGAATGATGCGTTCTTCGTGCGGTACCATCTGGCCGACATCCCTTACGACCTTGATCCCGAGACCTTCAGCCTTGAGATCAAAGGCAAGGTCGACAAGCCGTTGAAGCTGTCTTTGGCCGACCTCAAGAAATTGCCATCGGTCGAGCTCGTCGCGGTCAATCAGTGCTCTGGCAACAGTCGCGGCTTCATGACGCCGCGAGTCGCCGGCGGTCAGCTTGGCAACGGCGCCATGGGAAATGCGCGATGGACAGGTGTGACACTGAAATCCGTGCTTGACGCTGCCGGCGTGCAGGGTGGAGCGAAACAGGTGGTATTCGCGGGCATGGATGGCCCGGTGAGTGACAAGACGCCGGACTTCGCGAAGGCACTCGACATCGACCACGCTCGCGACGGCGAGGTGATGCTGGCCTATGCGATGAACGGCGCCGATCTCCCTTTCCTGAACGGATTTCCGCTGCGATTGATCGTGCCCGGCTATTACGGAACTTATTGGGTCAAGCATCTGAACGAGATCACGGTGATCGACAGCGTTTTCGATGGCTTCTGGATGAAGTCCGCCTACCGGATTCCCGATACAGACAACAATAGCGTGCCACCTGGTACCGCGCCGAAGGCAACGATCCCGATCAACAAGTTTACCATCCGCTCCTTCATCACCAATGTGTCCGATGGCGCGAAGTTGAAGGCCGGCACGGAGATTCCATTGAAGGGCATCGCCTTCGATGGCGGAAGTGGGATCAAGGATGTCTCCGTTTCCAGCGATGGCGGAAAGAACTGGACGGCTGCATCGCTCGGCAAAGATCTCGGCAAATTCTCCTTCAGGGAATGGCAGATGCCGGTGAAGTTGGCGGCCGGCGATCATGAGCTGAAAGTCCGCGCTACCGGCAATGACGGCAAGGTTCAGCCGATGGAGGCGTTGTGGAACCCGGCTGGCTATCTGCGCAACGTGGTCGAGACCACGCGCGTGACGGCGGCATAAGGGAAACAATCATGACATATGGAAAGCGCGTTGTTTTGGTCGGTTTCGCTGCTCTGACCATCACCCTGTCAGGCATGGGTGCCGTTGGCGCCAAGCCGGTCAATTATCAAGTTCCGGATGACGCAGCGGAACTGAAGTCGGGAAAGAACCTCGAGGCAGTGCAGAACAACTGTACGGCCTGCCATTCACCAGACTACATCAAAACCCAGCCGCAGGGGCCGGCCTTCAAGGCCAGCTTCTGGCAGGCCGAGGTGACGAAGATGATCAAGGTCTATGGCGCGCCGATTGACGACGCCGATGTCGGAAAAATTGTCGAGTATCTATCGGAGAATTATTGATCAACCAGATTGGGCGTTATCGGAAGGCGCCACACGATGGATGACAATCGCTAGCTTTCGATCCAGGTGAGACCGGGCCAGAGAAGGAAGAAGCTTTGAGGGGCTTCTGGCGCAAGGCTGGAAGCTCCCGGCCGTGCCACATGTCGGGTTGCCGGAGCGGCTATTGGGTTCCGATGGTGTAGATCGTGGCCATGCTCATCGCGGCCAATACGATCAGCGATATCGTGACGTGAGCACAACGCGCAGTCCGGCTTGCGCGACTTTACATGAATGAGGGCGAGTGACTGCTCATGGCTGATTGTGTTGAAAAACCTTTGTCGAAGCCGAGCGCGATTGCTGATTCATTGTCAGTATTGGCGGAGGCTGAATCGATGTAGGGTGCCCAGCAGATTGATCAGGCGGTTTTGTTTCTACGCGTTTTCGCTCGGGCGGGACGTGCCTGCCGCCCATCTGCTGAGAGTGATCGACCGGTTCGTCGACCGGTCGGGCATTCGGAGCAAGCTGGCTCCATTTTACAGTTCGACCGGCCGTCCTTCGATTGATCCTGAGCTGCTCGTGCGGATGCTGCTGGTCGGCTACTGCTACGGCATTCGCTCTAAACGGCGGTTATGCGAAGAGGTCCACTTGAATCTTGCTTACCGCTGGTTCTGCCGGCTCGGCCTCGACGCGAAGTGCCGGATCATTCGACGTTCTTCAAGAATAGGCATGGTCGATTCCGCGATTGCGATCTGTTGCGCAAGTTGTTCGAGACGGCAGTGCGGCGCTGTATGGCGGAAGGACTAGTCGAAGGCGCGGCCTATGCGGTCGACGCCAGCCTCATTGCCGCTGACGCCAACAAGCAGCGCTCGGTCGCAGGCGCTGGCCAGCATGACTGGCAGGCGATCGCCCGGACGCGCCGGTCTGACTGCGAGTATCTCGACACGCTTGATGAGGCGGCCTTGGGCGCGGCGAGCGAGACGGTGCCGAAGTTCATCTCCCGATCGGATCCCGCTGCGCAATGGAGCGGCGCTCACAAGAGGCATGCTTTCCTTGCCTATCAACTACCTGATCGACTTGAAGGCGGCGATCATAGTCGATGTCGAGGCGACGCGCGCCATTCGCCAGGCCGAGGTCGGCGCAGCACGGACGATGATCGACCGCACTGTTTTTATCGTTGAAAGCACGGCTCTCCAGCTGGCCGAAACAAGGTTCCGGTCGTCTGGGATTGGGGGATTCAGTTCGAAGGGGGGGGCGGCGCGCTTAAGCGGACCTTGCAAGACGAGCGCGCCGCAGCTGGCTTCCGGTGCGCAACAAAACGTCCAACAAAACGTGCAACACGTCCAACGGAGACGTGCGCAAATTGTTGATTCTATTGGGGTTTTTTGATTCACTCAAAAAGAGGGTGGCGGAGCCGGAGGGATTCGAACCCTCGATACCCGGTAAAAGGTATGCCGCTTTAGCAAAGCGGTGCCTTCAGCCACTCGGCCACAGCTCCAACAAGCTCGATATGCCCGACGCGCGAGCGCGCCGCAAGCGCAGATCGCAATGGATCGTATAAGTCTGCGATATTCGTCGATCCTTGCAGGCTTGCCGGCCTCTGCTGCCCCTGCGCTTCGTCGCAAATGGCTGATCCCGGCGAATCCGCTACCGAATCGTCGGTCGCGCGCCGATCACATGCGCGCCTCAATTCGACGACGTTTAGTGCCCGGGGATTGCGCGATTGCAGACGTCCCGGCCGGTAAATCTCGCACATGCGAAATTCGAATGCATAAACAAGAGCTTACAAACCGATCCCTCATCACGAAATAGTGTGATTTCTGCAACACCTGTTTTCTAAACGGCCAAACGGGGCCGCTTTGGGGCGCAACGTCGTTGCGCAACTGAAACGGTTAGGAGATGTTCACGGTGCGACGGAGGGGGGCATCCCGAGGTCGTCCCGTAAAGGTGGTTCGTTCTGAACCTCGCTCGCCTTCTGGTGTGCGTGTTCAGGGGCATGAAGCGCTTGGCGGGTTGTCAGGGACAAAGGGACTGGCTGGCAGGGTGTATCACCCCGCGGCGGAACCTTCCCTAAAGCAACTTGGAGGTTTACATGACGACGATTAAGAGCCTGATTCTGGGCTCAGCCGCGGGCTTGCTCGCAATTGGTGGCGCTCAGGCTGCCGATCTCCCCGTCAAGGCCAAAGCGGTCGAATACGTGAAGGTCTGCTCGCTGTACGGCGCTGGCTTCTACTACATCCCCGGCTCGGACACCTGCTTGAAGATCGGCGGCTTCATCCGCGTCGATACCAGCTTGAACTCCTCGGGCGTTTACGGCACCCCGTTCTTCCAGGGCGCTGGCGCAACCAACACCCGCAGCAAGGACTACTACACGGGCCGCGTCCGCGCGAACCTGAACATGGATACCCGCACCGCCACCGAATACGGCGTTGTTCGTACCTTCGTGAACACCCAGTTCCAGTGGTCTGACTCAACCGACGGCATCGCCGGCGGTAACAACGAAGTCGACTACGCCTTCATCCAGTTCGCTGGTTTCACCTTCGGTAAGGCCGTCTCGCAGTTCGACACCCAGTGGGTTCTCTCCCATCCGTCGATCTCGTCGGGCTTCACCGGCGGTTCGGATGACAAGACCGGTATCCCGCAGATCGCCTACACCGCTTCGCTCGGTAACGGCCTCTCGGCCACGATCTCGGCTGAAACCACGCGCCCCTACCGCACCGGCGGCATCTATGATGTCAACGATGCGTTGAACGTTCCCGGGACCACCATTTATTCCAGCTCGACCGCTGGCAACATGATGCCCGACATCGTCGCCAACCTGCGCCTTGATCAGGCTTGGGGTTCGCTGCACTTCGCTGGTGCGCTTCACCAGGTTGCAATGACCTACAACGGTGCGAACGAGACGACCGGTCACTTCGATGACAAGCTTGGCTACGCTCTGACCGCCGGCTTCGAAATCAAGAACCTGCCGACCGGCGTGGGCGACACCCTGCGCGGCGACATCACCTACGCGAACGGCGCAACCCGTTACGTGTTCGGTGGTACCTCGCAGGTCAGCGGTGCTGGCTTCGCTCTGTTCAACGGCAACAACGTCGCACTCGGCAACTACATGGACGCCGTGTTCGCGAGCCCGGTTGGCGGCGGCACCGGTACGGACCTGCAGCTGGCGACCGACTTCGGCGCACGTTTGTTCTTCGAGCACTACTGGAACCCGGCATGGCGCACCTCGCTCTGGGGCAGCTACGCACGTCACGAGAACACCGGTGCGGGTAACGCGCTTATGGTCGCTCGGTACAACTCGACGTTCGTTGGCAGCGCTCTCACTGGCGATGCCAACTTCTCGATCTCCGCTGTTGGTTCCCGTACCGCCTGGACCCCCGTCAAGAACCTGACGTTCTCGGCTGAAATCCAGTACGCCTTCGTTCAAACCGGCCTGTCGGGCACGCTCAACACCGCTGGCTTCACCAACAAGACCGGTCTCGCCTCCGTTGGCGGTCAGGGCACGTTTGTTGGCCAGGTTCAGGCTCTGCGCTCCTTCTAATCTGATCGTCTCACGACGGTTCAGCTAGAACAAAGACCCCCGGCAGGAAACTGCCGGGGGTTTTTGCTTTTGATGTTCAATGAAGGCCGTAGCCACAGGCGGATAAGCGAAGCGTACATGGCGGGCGCGTGTCCGCCTCGCGCCGCGAGCGCCGCGTTTGCTAAATTAGTCCTGCGAAAGATCGGTAGAGGTTGGCTATTCGGCGCTGCCGCGCTGCAGGTCGGCTTCGATCTGCAGCTTGGAGCCGCCGCCGAACCGGGCGCGGTAGACCTGCAGGTTTTCCATGATCCGCTGCACGTAGTTGCGGGTCTCGGAGAACGGGATCGATTCGACCCAGTCGACCGCATCGACCTTGGGATCCCTGGGGTCGCCGTAGCGCTCGATCCATTTGCGCACGCTGCCGCGGCCGGCGTTGTAGCCCGCGAAGGTCATGATGTAGGAGCCGCGATAGTCGTCGAGCAGCCCGCCGAGTTCGGCGGCGCCCAACGTGGCGTTGTAGACCGAGTCGGTCTTCAGCCGGTTGAGGTCGAAGGTGCCGCCGTGCCTCTTGGTGACGTATTGCGCGGCGCCCGGCGTGACCTGCATCAGGCCGTAGGCATTGGCCGGCGAGACCACCGCCGGATTGAACGCGCTTTCCTGCCGCGCGATCGAATAGACGACGGCGCGCTCGACCTCGGGGCCGATCGGCTTGAAGGGCGGGATGCCCATGGTCGGGTAGGCGTAGAAATCGAACGGCAGGCCGCGATTGAGCGCCGCCTTGCCGAGCAACAGCATGCCGCGGGCGTCAGAGTTGCGCGAAGCGAGTTCGCCCAGGCCCACCAGCGCGTCGGGATCGCCGTTCTCGCCCATGTCGCCAAAAATGGGAATCGCGATCTCGCGCTCGTCCAGCGCATAGAGCAACTGCACCGCACGGACGACTTCGAGCCGTTCGACGCTGCGGCCGCGCGCGCTTGGCGCGCCATTCAAATCGATCTGCGGCATGCCGAGCTTGGCGCGGGCGAGCTGACCGTAATAGCTGGTGGATTGCTCGGCGGCGGCGGCATAGGCCTGTCGCGCATCCGAAGGGCGGCCGGCGGCTTCGGCGGCGCGGCCCTGCCAGTAGCCGGCCCGCGCCAGCGCCGTCGGATTGACGCTGCCGACGCCGATTCGCGCGAAATGCTGCGCGGCGGTCGCGGGATCCTTCAGGAAGCGCAGCGCGATCCAGCCGGCGGTGAATTCCTGTTCGGTCTTGTAGATATCGCGGGCGGGCAGGGCGGCATCGCGCGCAATGATATAGGCTGAGCGGTGCTCGCCGACGTCCAGCATCTTGCGCGACAGCAGCCGACGCTCGATCCACCATTCGTCGAGATTGTACAACCGCGCGGGATCGCGCGGCGCCGCCATCATCAATCGCGCGGCCTCGCCGAAGTTCTCGTCGCGACGCAGCTGCTGGATTTTCGCGAACATGAAGCCGGGATCGCTGTGCAACTCGCTTGGCACCGCGCCCAGCAGCGCCTTGGCGTTCGGGGATTTCTTGGTGACGCCGATACGCGCACGCGCCAGTGCCATCTGGCCGCTGCCGAGCCGCTTGGCGGCGCGTAACGCCGCGTCGGTTTCGCTGCCATACAGCAGCAGGTCCATCCGCGCCTTGTGGTCGCCACCCGACAGCAACGCGCCGAACAGGTCGAGCGCGAGCGCTTCGGTATCACCGGACATCGAATCGTTGCGCCAGGCGTCGCGCACGTGCCGCTCGGCACTGGCGCGGTCGCCGCGCGCGATCAGTGCGCGCGCCAGCGAAAACTTGCCCTTCGCCGACAGCGGCTTCTCATCCCTGAAATAGGCCAGGACGGTATCGTCGTCGCGGCGGTCGTCCCACAGCGCTGCCTCGGCACGGCGGCGCAGGAAGGTTTGCGATGGCCAGCTCGGATTGGCGGCGAGGAAAGCACGGTAGCGCTCGACCGTGGCGCCATTGTCGTCGCTGCGCAGGATCAGCCATTCGGCCAGTTTTCGCGCGACGGGGTCGCCGATGCCCTGCGCAACCTGCGAGGCATCGACCGGTTTGCGCTTGCGGATCAGCTCGATGACGTTCTCGACCGCCTCGCCGTCAGCCTGCGGCGTGGAGGAGGTTGCGGCCATCGCGGCGGGTGAAATGGTGCGTTTTACCGCAGGCGGCAAAGCGGCATGCTGGCGCGTCGCCGGCTGGATCGCCGGCGCGCGGCTGGTCTGATCGACGGCCGTCGGGCGCGGGGGGGTAATCGCGGCTGTCGTTGCCGGCGCCGCGCTGCGCGCGATCGGCCGTGGCTTCGGCAGCGGAACCTTGGCGAAAGCCTCGACCGACAAAGCGCCGACGCTGACGCCCAGCATCAGGCTGGCGCCGAGCGCCGTCCATCGATGGGTGGAAATGGGGGCGAGTCGCTTCACGGCATTCCCTCGTGGCGAATCACAGCGACGGCCGTTCTTCACAGCTGTATTTGATTGGAAATATGGACAAAACGTCAATTTTTAACCGTAACGCCCTGTCTGCCCGATCACAGCGGCGAAATCGCGGCTGAAACGCCCGCAAAGCCGGATCGGCGGTCTTTCGCCTGACCCGGAGACCCGATAGAAGTTAGTGTTCGGTCCATCGGTTTAGCAGACGGCGCAGGCCGCATCGCGTTCGGAGAATGACATGGCAGCCAAGACAGATTTTCGGGGGTCGTACACTGCCTTGGTCACGCCGTTCAAAGATGGTGCGCTCGACGAGGCCGCGTTCCGCGCGCTGGTCTCCTGGCAGATCGAAGAGGGTACCAACGGCCTGGTCCCGGTCGGCACCACCGGCGAGAGCCCGACGCTGAGCCACAAGGAACACATGCAGGTCGTCGAATGGTGCGTCGATGAGGCCCGCGGCCGCGTGCCCGTGATTGCCGGCGCCGGCTCGAACTCGACCCGCGAGGCGGTCGAACTGGCAAAGCACGCCGAGAAGGCCGGCGCCGATGCCGTGCTGGTGGTGACGCCGTATTACAACAAGCCGACCCAGGAAGGCATGTACCAGCACTTCAAGGCGGTGAACGACGCGATCGGCATTCCGATCCTGATCTACAACATCCCGCCGCGCTCGGTCGTGGACATGTCGGTCGCCACCATGACGCGGCTGTTCGAGTTGAAGAACATTGCCGGCGTCAAGGATGCCACCGCCAACCTCGCCCGCGTCTCGCAGCAGCGCCACGCGATGGGGCCGGACTTCATCCAGCTGTCCGGCGAGGACATGACGGCGCTGGCCTATATGGCGGCGGGCGGCCACGGCTGTATTTCGGTCGTTGCCAATGTCGCGCCGAAGCCGTGCGCCGAGCTGATGGCCGCGGTGCTGAAGGGCGACTATGCCGGCGCCCTCCAGATCCAGGACCGTCTGACGCCGTTGCATGACGCCATCTTCATGGAGCCGGGCCTGGCGGGCGCCAAGCACGGCCTCAAGCTGCTCGGCCGCGTTCACGAGGAAGTGCGACTGCCGCTGTTGGCGGTAACGCCGCCGACCGGCAAGGTGATCCGCGACGCGATGGTCTATGCCGGACTGCTCAACTAGCTCATCGCGTTTTGCGATGGATGTAATTTTGACTGTTTTTGAAACGAGGAATTGCACATGCTGAAGGAATTTCGTGAATTCGCCATGAAGGGCAACGTGGTTGATCTCGCCGTCGGCGTGATCATCGGTGCGGCGTTCGGCGCCATCGTCACTTCGATGGTGGCCGACATCATCATGCCGATCGTCGGCGCCATCACCGGCGGCCTCGATTTCTCGAATTACTTCACCGGCTTGGCGAAGACGGTGACGGCGACCAATCTGGCCGACGCCAAGAAGCAGGGCGCCGTGCTGGCCTGGGGCAACTTCCTCACTTTGACCATCAACTTCGCCATCATCGCTTTCGTGCTGTTCATGGTGATCCGCTTCATGAACAAGCTGAAGCGCAACGATGCGGCAAAGCCCGCAGAGCCGGCCAAGCCGACGCGCGAAGAAGAGCTGTTGACCGAGATCCGCGACTTGCTCAAGAAGGCGTAAGCCTCCGCTTGAAGCGCGCGTTATCGACCTTATGTTTTCAAGATAACGCCGGGGCACCTGAAGATGGCTGAAAAGAAAGAGCGCCCGATCAAGGTGATCGCGGAAAACCGCAAGGCGCGATTCCACTATGCTATCGAGGATACGCTCGAGGCCGGCATTGAACTGACCGGCACCGAGGTCAAATCGATCCGCAACGGCAAGTCGACGATCGCGGAATCCTATGCCGACCCCAAGGACGGCGAGATCTGGCTGATCAACTGCAACATTCCGGAATATCTGCAGGCCAACCGCTTCAACCACGAGCCGAAGCGGCCACGACGGCTTCTGATGCATCGCAAGCAGATCAACAAGCTGATGGGCGCGGTGGAGCGCCAGGGCATGACCCTGGTGCCGCTCAAAATGTATTTCAACGAGCGCGGCCGGGTGAAGCTTCAACTCGCGCTGGCCAAGGGCAAGCAGTTGCACGACAAGCGTGCCAGCGAGAAGGATCGTGACTGGGGTCGCGAGAAGGGCCGTCTCATGCGGGCGCGGGGATAATGGAGCCGTCAGCATGACCCAACCGAGCCTGCTCGAAGTCGACTGGAGCAAGATCCCGGCGCCGGAAGACGACGGTGCTGCTGCCCATCTGGTCGGCATGACGATCCCGCCGGTCTCGTTGCGCGCCACCAACGACACTGCCGTCGTGCTTTCGGAGCTCAAGGGCCGTACTGTTGTGTTCGGCTATCCGCGCACCGGCGAGCCCGGCAAGATCGCCTTGGTCGACGACTGGGACATGATCCCCGGCGCGCGCGGCTGCACCCCACAGACCTGCGCATTCCGCGACCTGTTTGCCGAGCTCAAGGCGGCCGGCGCCAGCCACGTGTTCGGGCTATCGACGCAGAGCAACGACTATCAGACCGAGATGGCGTCGCGGCTGCATCTGCCGTTTCCGGTGCTGTCGGACGAGCAACTTGAGCTTGTGCATACGCTCGACCTACCGACCATGGATGTCGCAGACCTCACCATGATCAGGCGCATGGCCCTGATCATCGACGACGCCAGGATCACCCACGTGTTCTATCCGGTGTTTCCGCCGGACCGTAATGCCGGCGACGTGCTGGAATGGCTGAAGAACAATCCGGCCTGAAGCTGCTGATCCGGCCTCCCGTTGGGCCGGAATTCAACCGGGATCCTGCGCAAGTGCGTTGCGTCCAGGAAACGGGTCTATCCTTTTGCCAAATCCGCTTTTACCCGCGCGAACACGCTGCGGAACATGTCGGGGGTCAGCACCCGCGTGTTCGTGTTGTAGCGCGAGCAGTGATAGCTGTCGTAGAGCTTGAACCGGCCGGCGTCGTGCACCGCTCCGTGGGAGAACGGCGCGAGTACCGCGCGAATGCCGAGCGTCTTCAGCATCGTGTCGTGCGCGACACGGCCGAGCAGCACGATCGCGCGCAGCCGCGGCATCATCTCCATCGTGGCGATCAGGAACGGCCGGCAGGTGGTGATCTCGACGGGCAGGGGCTTGTTCTGCGGCGGCACGCAGCGCACCGCATTGGTAATGCGGCAGTCGTGCAGAATCAGTCCGTCATCGGGCCGCGCCTGGTAGGTACCGGAGGCAAAACCGTATTCCAGCAAGGTGGCGTAGAGCAGGTCGCCGGCATAGTCGCCGGTGAACGGCCGCCCGCTGCGGTTGGCGCCCTGTACGCCGGGCGCGAGGCCGACGATCAGCAGCGCCGCGCTGGAATCGCCGAATGACGGCACCGGCGCGTTGAAGCCCTGGGGATCGCGTTCCCGCACCGCGTGGCGATATTCGACCAGCCGCGGGCAGAGCGGGCAATTGCGGCCGGGATCGGTGGGAGTTCCGGCGGCAGCCGCAAGCGTTGTCGCCGGCACGATCTCAGTCTTCGAATTCGTTGTCAGCGGTGGTAGATTCGTTGCTGACGGGACGCTGCAGGAATTGCGGTGTCTGGTGGCGGGGCGCCGGACGTTCCGCCGGGTCACGGCCGAGCTTGGACTGCAGCTCCGTCAGGTCGGTGAAGACGTCAGCCTGGCGGCGCAGCTCGTCTGCGATCATCGGCGGCTGGCTGGCAATCGTCGAGACCACGGTGACGCGGACGCCCCGGCGCTGCACGGCTTCCACCAGCGAGCGGAAATCGCCATCCCCGGAGAACAGCACGATCTGATCGACATGCTCCGCCAGTTCCATTGCATCGACCGCGAGTTCGATGTCCATGTTGCCCTTGACCTTGCGGCGGCCCGACGCGTCGATGAACTCCTTGGTCGCCTTGGTGACCACGGTGTAGCCGTTGTAATCGAGCCAGTCGATCAGCGGCCGGATCGACGAATATTCCTGGTCCTCGATGATCGCGGTGTAATAAAACGCCCGAACCAGCTTGCCGCGGCTCTGAAATTCCTTGAGCAGGCGCTTGTAGTCGATGTCGAAACCAAGCGTCTTGGCGGTGGCATACAGGTTGGCGCCATCAATAAAGAGCGCGATCTTGTCAGATGTGGCGGACATCAAGTTTCTCACGTGGTTTGTTGTTGTTAATGTTTTTGGCGCGGGGATAATTCTTGCCGCGCGTTGCAAGCAGACATCCATCTGATCACGGTCGGATCGATTCGGTCCGGGTTACCCACTGGATGTAAAAACGGGCGATAGCTCTCTCCTTGCTCGCGCAATGAAGCCTTTTGGTGGTCGCGGCGCGGTTTGGCGGTCGGAGAAGAAGGGCACCTTTGCGGACCCCGATGGGGTACTATGATGGGGTATCAGATAGGGGGGAATTGGCCAATTGCCAATTTGCTTCTTGCAGAAACTGCAAAGCCCCTATACCTAGCACGCATAATCATCATTTCCCGGCCCCCACATAACGGAGCGACAGTTAATGGCGCGCGTCACCGTCGAAGATTGCATCGATAAAGTCGATAACCGGTTCGATCTGGTTCTGCTGGCGGCGCACCGCGCCCGCATGATCTCGTCGGGGGCTCCGCTCACCATCGACCGCGACAATGACAAGAATCCCGTCGTGTCGCTGCGCGAGATCGCCGATTCGACGATTTCGCCGGAAGACCTCCGCGAGGAGCTGGTGCATTCGCTGCAGAAGTTCGTTGAAGTCGACGAGCCGGAGCCGGACACCATTCCGCTGATTGGTTCGGCCGGCGCCAGCGTCGATGCCGACGACACCGAAGTCGCGGTCGAGCGCATGACCGAAGAAGAACTCCTCAAGGGCCTCGAAGGCCTGGCGCCGCCGGAAGAGCAGCCCGAGGAAGACGAGTAACGGTGGTATCTGCATCGTTCGCTTAACCTTCGCGAACATCAATTCTTCGACAAGGCCCGGACAGATTGTCCGGGCCTTTGCTTTTGCGGACACTTTCAGGGCAAACTTGATATGCACAATGAGTTCGCGCTGGCGAACGTGATGAAACGAGGGATCGATGGCGACGCGCCGTAGTTCACGGCAGATGCAGGCGGCTAGCGACATCGTCGCAGCCGAGGCATCGGCGACGCCTGTCGCGCCCGGCACAGTTGCGGTCAAGGCGCCGCGCGCGTCACGCGCACGGATGATACGGCAGTACGATCTCGTCGAGCGGGTGCGTTCGTATAATCCTGACACCGACGAGGACATGCTCAACCGCGCTTACGTCTATGCGATGGTCGCGCATGGCGAGCAGACGCGTGCGTCGGGCGATCCTTACTTTACCCATCCACTTGAAGTTGCAGCGATCCTCACCGACCTCAAGCTCGACGACGCCACCATCGTCGCTGCGCTGCTGCACGACACCATCGAGGACACCGAGGCGACCCGCGCCGAGATCGACCGGCTGTTCGGCGCCGAGATCGGCGCGCTGGTCGAGGGCCTGACCAAGCTGAAGCGGCTCGAACTGGTGTCCCGCGAGGCCAAGCAGGCAGAGAACCTCCGCAAGCTGCTGCTGGCGATCGCCGATGACGTTCGCGTGCTGCTGATCAAGCTCGCCGACCGCCTGCACAACATGCGGACGATGGAGTTCATGCCGCCAGCGTCGCGTCGCCGTATCGCCGAGGAAACGCTCGACATCTATGCGCCGCTGGCCGGCCGCATGGGCATGCAGGAAATGCGCGAGGAGCTCGAGGAGCTGTCCTTCAAGGTGCTCGATCCCGAGGCCTATACGGTGGTGATGGCGCGGCTCGACGCGCTGGCCGAGCGCAACCGCAACCTGATCGGCATGATCGAAAGCCAGCTCTCCAATAATCTGGAGAAGAACGGCATCCTTGCCCGCGTCAGTGGCCGGCGCAAACGGCCGTTTTCGATCTGGACCAAGATGAAGCGCAAGTCGGTCGGCTTCGAGCAATTGTCCGACATTTTCGGCTTCCGCGTCGTCGTGAAGGATACCGAGGCCTGCTACCGCGCGCTCGGCGTGGTGCACACCACGTGGCCCGTGGTGCCCGGTCGATTCAAGGACTACATCTCGACGCCGAAGCAGAACGATTATCGTTCGCTGCACACCACGGTGATCGGGCCGGGCAACCAGCGCGTTGAGCTTCAGTTCCGCGACGAGGACATGAACCAGATCGCCGAATACGGCATCGCCGCGCACGCCTTCTACAAGGATGGTATCGGCTCGCCGACCGAGATGCTGAAGCGCGAATCCAACGCCTTCTCCTGGCTGCGCCATACCATCGGCATTCTGTCAGAAAGCACCAATCCCGAAGAATTCCTCGAGCACACCAAGCTCGAACTGTTCCACGATCAGGTGTTCTGCTTCACACCGAAGGGCAAGCTGATCGCGCTGCCGCGCAACGCCAACGTGGTCGATTTCGCCTACGCTGTGCATACCGACGTCGGCAACAGCGCGGTGGGCTGCAAGATCAACGGCAAGTTTGCGCCGCTGTCATCGGAGTTGCAGAATGGCGACGAGGTCGAGGTGCTGACCTCTGCCGCGCAGCAGGCGCCACCCTCGGCGTGGGAATCGCTCGCCGTCACCGGCAAGGCCCGCGCCGCGATCCGCCGCGCGACGCGCACCGCGGTGCGCGACCAATACGCCGGGCTCGGCCGCCGCATCGTCGAGCGACTATTTGCGCGCGCCAAGATGGAATACGCCGACGACCAGCTCAAGGGCGCGTTGCCGCGGCTGGCGCGGTCCACGATCGATGACGTGATGGCCTCCGTTGGCCGCGGCGAACTGCGCGCCTCCGACGTCGCGCGTGCGATGTATCCGGACTACAAGGAAGAGCGCATCGGCCGCTTTGCCACCAGCAACAGGAAGGCCACGGCGGACAGGGTCAAGACGCCCGACGGCGCCGCGCGCTTCACCTCGATCATTCCCATCACCGGGCTGGATTCGAACCTGCCGATCAAGTTCGCCCCCAATGGCGGCGCCGTGCCGGGCGACCGCATCGTGGGCATCATTTCGCCGGGCGAGGGCATCACCATTTATCCGATCCAATCACCGGCGCTGAAGGATTTCGAGGAAGAGCCGGAGCGCTGGCTCGACGTTAAATGGGACATCGACGAATCCTCGCCGCAGCGCTTCCCGGCGCGTTTGTTCGTGCAGAACGTCAACGAGCCCGGCAGTCTCGCGCAGATTGCCCAGGTCATCGCCGATCACGACGGCAACATCGACAATATCAGCATGCATCGCCGTTCGCCCGATTTTACCGAACAGAACATCGATATCGAGGTCTATGACCTCAAGCATCTCAGCGCTATCATCAACCAGTTGCGCGCCAAGGCCGTCGTTGCCAAGGTCGAGCGCGTCAACGGATAGCGTCTTCTTGAAGATCCCCGGAATGCCGTCATGACCAAGCTTTTGCCGTTGCGCCTCGGCGTCAACATCGATCACGTCGCCACCTTGCGCAATGCGCGGGGAGGGCTGCGTCCCGATCCCGTGCGCGCCGCGCTGGCGGCGATTGAGGCCGGCGCCGACGGCATCACCGCGCATCTGCGCGAGGACCGCCGCCACATCCGCGACGACGACATGATCCGGCTCAAGGCGGAGATCTCGAAGCCGCTGAATTTCGAGATGGCGGCGACGCCGGACATGGTGCGGATCGCGCTGGCGACCAAGCCGCACGCGGTCTGCCTGGTGCCGGAGCGGCGCGAGGAGCTGACCACCGAAGGCGGGCTCGACGTTGTCGGCCAGCGCGAGTCGCTTGCGCCATCGATCGCCCGCTTCGGCGATGCCGGCGTCCGTGTCTCGTTGTTCATTGCGGCGGATCCCAAACAGATCGAGATGGCCGCCAAGCTCGGCGCGCCGGTGATCGAACTGCATACCGGCGCCTGGTGCGACGCCATCACCGATGGCGAGACGGCTAAAGCTGCCAGCGAATGGCAGCGCATCGTCGCCGGCGTCGAACTGGCGCGGTCGGCCGGGCTCGAAGTTCATGCCGGCCATGGGCTGGATTATGCGACGGCCGAGACCATCGCTGCGTTGCCGCAGATCCGCGAGTTGAACATCGGCTACTTCATGATGGGCGAGGCGCTGTTCGTCGGCCTCGGCGAGACCGTGCGCCTAATGCGCGCGGCGATGGCGCGGGGGCGGGGGTGACTGGCCGTCACGTGGCTGCGCCCTGCAATTTTAGCCCGAACAAAGGCCGCAGCCAGCGCGCTCGCCTGACCATTTCGTAAGTCAGCGCGCAACTGGCGGCGGTGGCCGAGATAATGAAGGTCGCTTCCTGGGCGGCGGTGAAGCCTGAATCGCGCAACGCAAAGGCGACGCCGACGATCACCGTTTGGTGCACGACGTAATAGGGAAAGATGGCGTCCGTCAGGTAGCGCCGTGCGGCGGAATCCCGGGTAATCCAGCGCCGTCCGAAGCCCAGCACAGCGACAATACAACTCCATTGATAAAGCCCGTAGGCGGTCCCCTCGTAGAATCGCCAAGCACCGCGAAGCGCGCCGGGCGGCCATTGCCAACGCGCGAGAAGATAGCTGGCGAAGACGGCTACGGAAATCCCCAGCGCTGTCCAGCGCTGCTTGACCATCAAGTCCCACACCGGTTCCGCGCGGGCGATCAGGTAGCCGAGCGTGAACATCGAAAGATACAGGGCGTGGTTGTACCAGTCGCCGACCAGCGCATTGTTCGGGGGGAATAAAGGAAGTAGCGCCAGACGGTACGTCCCGAAAACCATCGCCGGTAGAACCATCAGTCCAACCCCTGACAGCCCACGCACGAGCGCCGATTCTGTGCGTAGCACGCCGCCGGGAAACAAGGTGACGAGCAGCATCGCGATGAGCGTGTAGATCCAGAGATAAGCAACGAACCACAGGTGGTTCCAGGTTGGCAGTATCAGGCAAGGGCCGCTGCTGCAGAACTGCTTGGCGAATGCGAGATAGTGTTGCGTGTAAAATGCCACGAAGTCGTGCGCGTAAAGCTGGCGCGCCACGACCTCCCAGTAGGATTGCGGCGGCACGATCACGAGCATGCCGAACAGTAGCGGCGGCAGCAATCTCAGCGACCTGCTGGCGGTGAGGGCACCCGGCGTCGCATTCGCCGCCATGAACCGGGTCGCGGCGCCGGCAACCACGAACAGCAGGCCGAGTCGCCAAGGGTTAAGCGCGAGCATGAACGGCAGCAGTGCGGGGACCAGATGTGTGCTCTTGACGTGATAATACCACGGCACGAAAACCATGCCGACGTGGTACAGGATCAGCAGGCCGAAGGCGGCGATGCGGATCCAGTCAAGATCGACCCGCCGCTCGACGCGAACTGACTGAACGACCATGCTTCCCCCTGCCGCGCTATCGTAAAGCAGCAAACCGTCTGATGTACACACGTTGAAGAGGCACGCATGATTATCGGTATCGGCAACGACCTGATCGACATCACGCGCGTCGCCAAGGTGATCGAGCGCCACGGCGACCGTTTCCTCGACCGCATCTTTACCGATGCCGAGCGGGCGAAGGCGCAGCGCCGCGCCAAAAACGAGAAGATGCTGGTCGCGACCTACGCGAAGCGTTTCGCTGCGAAGGAAGCCTGTTCCAAGGCGCTCGGTACCGGTATTCGCCAGGGCGTCTGGTGGCGCGACATGGGCGTGGTCAATCTGCCCGGTGGCCGCCCGACCATGCTGCTGACCGGCGGCGCGCTGACCCGGCTGCAGGAGCTGACCCCGGCCGGCTTTGAGGCGAGGATCGACCTGACCATCACCGACGACTGGCCGCTGGCGCAGGCGTTCGTGATCATTTCGGCGGAGATCGCCGTTTAGGGCTGAACCGCGCCACCACCGGCCGAAATTGCCCGATCAGCTTAAATTTCATCGATTTATCATAACTTTAGCCGGTTTTACCGAACCGGATAACGGTTCCGTTGATTGCGGCGCAGCCAACAAACCGCTAAAAGCTGGCATCTGCCTGCAGCCGGGTCGAATGCGTCTGGACCCTCTGGGTTTGCGCCGCCATTCGCTCTAAACATCAGAATCATAGCCTTTTCTCATCGCGTCGCCATTTTCGCGTGAGACACATCACCAGCGGCGCGGCGACCGCGACGGAAATCGGGAAAGCCATGAGTGTGACATCCGGAACCAAGACCGAAGGCGGCGTCGGCGAGACCATCCGCGTCGTCATTAACGCGCTGCTGATTGCGCTGGTGATCCGGACTTTCCTGTTCCAGCCGTTCAACATCCCGTCGGGCTCGATGAAGGCCACCCTGCTGGTCGGCGACTACCTGTTCGTCTCGAAATATTCCTATGGCTACAGCCATTATTCGATCCCGCTGTCGCCGCCGATCTTCTCCGGCCGCATCTTCGGCTCCGAGCCTTCACGTGGCGACGTCGTCGTATTCCGGCTGCCCAAGGACGACACCACCGATTACATCAAGCGCGTGATCGGGCTGCCCGGCGACCGCATCCAGATGAAAGAGGGGCTGCTCTACATCAACGAGAAGCCGGTGCAGCGCGAGCGGCTGTCCGACTTCGTCGGCGAGGATCCGTGCGGCTCCGACGCCACCGCGCGCGTCAAGCGCTGGAAGGAGACGTTGCCCAACGGCGTTACCTATGAGTCGCTCGATTGCGTCGACAATGGATTCTACGACAACACCAACATCTACACCGTGCCGCCCGGCAACTTCTTCATGATGGGCGACAACCGCGATAACTCCACCGACAGCCGCGTGCTGTCGGCCGTGGGCTACGTGCCGTTCGAGAACATCGTCGGCCGCGCCCAGATGATCTTCTTCTCGATCGCCGAGGGTGAGCAGGCATGGCAGATCTGGCGCTGGCCGACGGCGGTGCGCTGGAATCGCATCTTCTCCATCGTGCGATGAAGGACGACAGCAACATCCCCAACGATACCGCGCCGAGAGCCGACGAAGCGAGTCTGCCTGTCGACGCCATCCCGGAATCCGCCGCGGCGAAAAAGAAGCGCAAGAACGCTGCGCTGAAGGTCGCCGCCGCCGAGATCGAAATCCGGATCGGCTACGTCTTCAAGGACGCCACGCTTCTCTCCACCGCCTTTACCCACGTCTCGGCGCTGAAGTCGGCGCGCAACCGCGGCGACAGCTACCAGCGGCTTGAATTTCTCGGCGATCACGTGCTCGGCCTCGTGGTCTCCGACATGCTGTACCGCGCCTTTCCGGCCGGCGACGAAGGTGAACTCTCCAAACGGCTAGCCGATCTCGTTCGCAAGGAAACCTGTGCCGATGTCGCGCGCGCGCTCGGCCTGCTCGACGTCATCAAGCTCGGCAGCGTCGGCGCGGGCGCCGGGGCGAGATTGCGCAAATCGGTGCTTGGCGACATCTGCGAGGCGGTGATCGGCGCGATCTTTCTCGATGGCGGCTATCCCGCGGCGGAAGAATTCGTGCAGCGCAACTGGGTCGAGCGGATGCGCAAGCCGGTGCGGCCGTTGCGCGACGCCAAGACGGTGTTGCAGGAATGGGCGCAGGGCAGGGGCCTGCCGACGCCGGTGTATCGCGAGGTCGAGCGCTCCGGCCCCCACCACGATCCGCATTTCAAGATCGCGGTGGATGTCAAAGGCCTCGATCCAGCCGAAGGTGAGGGCGGCAGCAAGCGTGCCGCCGAGAAAGCAGCCGCGCAGGCGATGATCGCGCGCGAAGGCGTCGCCAGTGGCGGCAATGAAGGATGATTTTGTGACCGAAGCCGAACACGACGACGAATCCCACACCGAGGCGCATGAGGAAGCTCACGCGATGCCGGCAGACACCCGCTGCGGCTTCGTCGCGCTGATCGGCGCGCCCAATGTCGGCAAGTCCACGCTGGTCAATGCGCTGGTCGGCTCCAAGGTCACGATCGTGTCGCGCAAGGTGCAGACCACGCGCGCGCTGATCCGCGGCATCGTCATCGAGGACCACGCCCAGATCATCCTGGTCGATACGCCCGGCATCTTCCTGCCGAAGCGCCGGCTCGACCGCGCGATGGTCAAGACCGCCTGGAGCGGCGCGCATGACGCCGACCTCGTCTGCATCCTGCTCGACGCCCGCGAGGGTATCGATGAGGAGGCAGAGGCGATCTTCTCCAGGCTCGAACAGGTCAATCATCCGAAATTCCTGGTCATCAACAAGGTCGACATCGTTTCCAAGGAGAAGCTGTTGAAACTGGCGCAGGCCGCCAACGAGCGCATGAAGTTCGTCGAGACTTTCATGATCTCCGCCATGACCGGCGACGGCGTCGACGATCTGCGCAAGCGGCTGGCGAAGGACGTGCCGGACGGCCCGTATCACTACCCCGAAGACCAGATGTCGGACGCGCCGATGCGGCATCTCGCGGCCGAAATTACCCGCGAAAAGATATTCCGCCAGCTGCATCAGGAATTGCCGTATCAGTCGACGGTGGAGACCGACAGCTGGACCGAGCGCAAGGACAAGTCGATCCGCATCGAGCAGACGATCTTTGTCGAGCGCGAAAGCCAGCGCAAGATCGTGCTCGGCAAGGGCGGCGCGACCATCAAGTCGATCGGCGCGGACTCCCGCAAGGAGATCGCCGAGATCGCCGGCGTGCCGGTGCATCTGTTCCTGTTCGTCAAGGTGCGCGAGAACTGGGGCGATGACCCCAACCGCTACCGCGAAATGGGCCTCGAATTCCCGAAAGAATAGCAGTCAGACCTGATGGCGATTTCCAGCAATAATGGTCCGCACAGCTCGTCGAAGAACTTGCCGAAAAACGTCTTCTATTTCGAAGTTCTGCTGTATGCGTCGCTGACGCTCGACGCGGTGTCGATCGCGTTTCAGGACCGTACGAGCGATGCGGGCATGAGCGAGAGCACCGTTCTGGCGGCGAATATCGTCGCCGCCAGCATGCTGCTGCTGTTCGTGTTTCTGGTGAATCTTGCAGCGCGGGGCCGCAAGAGCTGGCCGCGCTGGATGCTGACGGCGTCATTGGTGTTCTCGGTGCTGTCGCTGCTGCAGATTCTGGGCATCTATGGCCTGCAGTTCGACAGCGTGATTGAGATCATCTCCTGCGCGCTGACGGGAGCAGGGCTGTATTACGCCTTCACCGGCGACGCGAAAGACTGGTTCAACGCGTAATCGCCGGCCCTCGCGCAAGGACCGTTCCGGCCTCGCAGCTTTGCCCGCAAGATGGTAAAAGACGGTCATGGAATGGACCGACGAAGGCATCGTGCTAGGGGTGCGCAAGCATGGCGAGTCCTCGGCCATTGTCGAGCTGCTGACCCGCGACCACGGCCGCCATCTCGGCATGGTGCGCGGCGGCGCGGGGTCGAAGATGCGGCCGATGCTGCAGCCCGGCAACAGCGTGCGCGCAACCTGGCGGGCGCGGATCGACGAACAGCTCGGCTATTACCTGATGGAAGCTACAAGGATGCGCGCTGCCACCGTGCTGGCGTCCGGCCATGCGGTCTATGGCGTCACGCATCTGGCGTCACTGGCGCGGCTGCTGCCGGAGCGTGATCCGCATGAGGATATTTACGAGATGCTGGAACGCATCCTGAATGATTTCGACGATGTCAGCGAGGCCGCGATTCACGTTGTGCGCTTCGAGCTGGCGATGCTCACCGAACTCGGCTTCGGGCTCGATCTGGAGAACTGCGCCGCCACGGGCGCCACCACCGATCTGATTTACGTCTCACCAAAGTCCGGTGGCGCGGTGTCGCGGATCGCCGGCGAACCCTGGCGCGACCGCCTGATGCGGCTGCCGCCGTTCTTGCGCGAAAGCGGCGGGGGCGGACAGAACAGCTGGTCCGACCAGGACCTGCAGGACGGCTTCGACCTCACCGGCCGCTTTCTGCTGCGCAACGTGCTGGAACCGCGCGGGAAGGGGCACTCCGATGCCCGCGACGGGTTCATCAATACCGTATTCAGGCATCTGGCGCGTTCGGCTGCTATTTGAACCAAAATGTTGTTCGATTCATTTCTTGCCCCGTAGGCCATCTGACGCTAACCCCTGCGCATGGGAAAAAGACTGATTCCGCCGGAGCCGGCTGAGATCCACGAGGTGATGCTGCGCGACGCGCTCGAGGAGCGTTATCTCGCTTACGCGCTCTCGACCATCATGCATCGCGCATTGCCGGACGCCCGCGACGGGCTGAAGCCGGTGCATCGCCGCATCCTTTACGGTATGCGGCTGCTGCGGCTGGACCCCGGCACGCCGTTCAAGAAATCCGCCAAGATCGTCGGCGACGTGATGGGCTCGTTCCATCCGCACGGCGACCAGTCGATCTATGACGCGCTGGTGCGTCTGGCGCAGGACTTCTCCTCGCGCTATCCGCTGGTCGACGGCCAGGGCAATTTCGGCAATATCGACGGCGATAGCGCTGCGGCCTACCGCTACACCGAAGCGCGGATGACCGATGTCGCCCGCCTGCTGCTGGAGGGGATCGACGAGGACGCCGTCGAGCTGCGCCCGAACTATGACGGCCAGACCAAAGAGCCCTCGGTGCTGCCGGGCGGCTTCCCGAACCTGCTGGCGAACGGATCGCAGGGCATTGCCGTCGGCATGGCCACCGCGATTCCGCCGCACAACGCCGCTGAACTGTGCGACGCCGCGCTGCATCTGATCGAGAAGCCGGACGCCAAGTCGAAGGCGCTGCTGCGCTGGGTCAAGGGTCCGGATTTCCCGACTGGCGGCATCATCATCGATTCCAAGGAGAGCATCGCCGAGGCCTACGCGACCGGGCGCGGCTCGTTCCGCACCCGCGCCAAGTGGCACCTGGAGGAGGGCGCCCGCGGCATGTGGACCGTGGTCGTCACCGAGATCCCCTGGCTAGTGCAAAAGTCTCGGCTGATCGAGAAGATCGCCGAATTGCTCAACGACAAGAAGCTGCCGCTGCTCGGCGACATCCGCGATGAGTCCGCCGAGGACGTCCGCATCGTCATCGAGCCGAAATCGAAGACGGTCGACCCCGAACTGGTGATGGAATCGCTGTTCCGGCTCACCGAGCTCGAGAGCAAGATCCCGCTGAACCTCAACGTGCTGGTCAAGGGCCGCATCCCCAAGGTGCTCGGCCTCGCCGAAGTCTTGCGTGAATGGCTCGACCACTTGCGCGACGTGCTGCTGCGCCGCTCCAACTACCGCAAGGGCCAGATCGAGCACCGCCTCGAAGTGCTCGGCGGCTATCTGATCGCGTACCTGAACATCGACAAGGTGATCAAGATCATCCGCACCGAGGATGAGCCGAAGCCCGTGCTGATGAAGGCGTTCACGCTGACGGACATCCAGGCCGAAGCGATCCTCAACATGCGGCTGCGCAGTTTGCGCAAGTTGGAAGAATTCGAGATCCGCACTGAGGACAAGAAGCTTCGCGACGAGCTGAAGGGCATCAACGCGATCCTGAAGTCCGAGACCGAGCAGTGGGGCAAGGTCGGCGAGCAGGTGCGCCGTGTGCGCGACCTGTTCGGGCCGAAGACGCCGCTCGGCAAGCGCCGCACCATGTTTGCGGACGCACCGGAGCACGATCTGGCTGCGCTGGAAGAGTCGCTGGTCGAGCGAGAGCCGGTCACGGTGATCATTTCCGACAAGGGCTGGGTGCGTACGCTGAAGGGCCACGTCGCCGACACGTCCGGCCTCGTGTTCAAGACCGACGACAAACTCGACAAGGCGTTCTTTGCCGAGACCACCTCCAAGCTGATGCTGCTGGCCACCAATGGCCGGTTCTACGCGCTGGATGTGTCGAAGCTGCCTGGCGGTCGCGGCCATGGCGAGCCGATCCGCATGTTCATCGACATGGAAGGCGACGCCGCCATCGTCTCGCTGTTCGTGCACAAGGGCGGCCGCAAGTTCCTGATCGCCAGCCATGACGGCCAGGGCTTCATGGTCAACGAGGATGATTGCGTCGGCAACACCCGCAAGGGCAAGCAGATCCTCAATGTCGAGATGCCGAACGAGGCGCGGGCGCTGACGGTGGTCGCAGAAGGCAGCGACCAGGTCGCCGTCATCGGCACCAACCACAAGATGGTGATCTTCCCGCTCGCTGACGTGCCGGAGATGACGCGAGGCCGCGGCGTGCGGCTGCAGAAATACACCGGCGCGGGCCTGTCGGACGTCGCCACCTTCAATGCGAAGGAAGGTCTGAGCTGGAAGGATTCAGCGGGTCGCGAGCGCTCGATGACCTGGAAGGAACTGGCCGACTGGCGCGGCAATCGCGCCGATGCCGGCCGCATGGCGACCGGACTGCCGACGTCGAACAAGTTCGGCCGGGTGATCGAGTAGACATCGCCCGCGATGACGATCACCATCTTTCACAATCCGGCCTGCGGGACATCGCGCAACACGCTTGCGATGATCCGGCAGAGAGGGGTGGAGCCGATGGTGGTCGACTATCTGAAGTCCCCGCCGGATCGTGAGCAACTGGTTGCGCTGATCGACGCCATCGGTGGCGGCGCGCGGGCACTGTTGCGCGACAAGGAGCGGATCTATGGCGAGCTTGGGCTCGGCGATCCCTCGCTCGGCGACGACGCCCTGATCGACGCCATCCTTGCGCATCCGGTCCTGATGAACCGGCCGATCGTCACGACACCGAAGGGCACGCGACTGTGCCGCCCGGCGGACATGGTGCTTGAGCTGCTGTAGCTACAAGGATTGTGTCCCGGACGCGGTGCGGCGCTGTTGGCGCCGCTCCGCAGAGCCGGGTACGGGCAGACGTCGATCACCCCACCGGGGCAAATTTGAACAGTCGTTCCGGGTTGGTCACCAGCAGCTTGCGCTGGACCGCGGCGTCCGGCGCATAGAGCGGGATCAGGTCCACCAGCGTGCCGTCATTGGGCATGATCTTGACATTCGGATGCGGCCAGTCGGTGCCCCACAGCACGCGGTCGGGCGCGTTATCGATCAGCTGTTTCGCGAACGGCACGGAATCGTGGAACGGCGCGCCGCCGGCCGAGGCACGTTCGAGGCCGGTGATCTTCATCCAGCACTTGTCGTCGCTGGCCTGCAGTTCGAGCAGCGCCTTGAACTCGGGATCGTCGAGCCCCTTGGCGGCGCTGATGGTGCCCATGTGATCGACCACGTAGGTGACCGGAAGCGCCTTCAGGATCGGCGTGAATTCGCGGATCGTTCCGGCTTCCAGATAGACATCGACGTGCCAGCCGATCGCGGCAACGCGATCGACCAGGGTGCGGAACACCTTCATGTCGCCGACGCCGCCCAGCCGTTTCACGAAGGCGAAGCGGCAGGCGCGGATACCCGCTTTGTCCAGCGCCAGCAGTTCGGCATCCGTCATCGCGTTGTTGACGTTGGCGACGCCGCGATACTTGCCGTCGCTTTGCGCGATGGCGTCGGTAACGACGCGGTTGTCGAAGCCGTGCACGGTCGCATTGACGATGACAGCGCGCTCGACGCCGATGTCGGCGTGAAGCTTGCGAAACATTTCCAGCGAAGCATCGGGCGGCGAGTAAGGGCGGGTCGGCGAAAACGGATAGACCGCGGCGGGGCCGAAAATATGCGTATGGGTGTCAACGCTTCCAGCGGGCGCGCGAAATGTCGGCGGCGTCGTATTGAGATCCGGGCCGGCGATCTTGGGAATGGACGCCTCGTCAGCGGCGAAAGAGTTCCGGTTGCCGATGGCAGTTGTCAGGCCGAGCGTCGCCATGCCGGCGAGTACGTCGCGTCGAAGCATTCCTCATCTCCCTTGGTGTACCTCGAACGCTTTGGAGCCTGCACAACACCGCAGACGGTGAGCGGCAGCCTGAGCGTTTCGCTTGAGGCAGTCTTGTTGCTGACCGCTGCACCTGATGCGCAACGGCCTTTATGCGGGCAGAGGTAGCGGGGTGCTATTTATGAGGCAAATGAAATATCTTGGATAATAATGCGGTCGTCTTCATATGTGATGGGTGCGTGCTTTGAATGAGGCGATGCGCGCCTCACCCCAGCGCGATTTCCTCCGCGTGGTTCGCCAGCACCTTGTCGATGCGGCGGCCGTCGAGATCCATCACTTCGAAACGCCAGGCGTGAGCCACAACGTGGTCGCCGACATCGGGGATCTTGCCGAATTCCTGCAGCAGGAATCCCGCGAAAGTCTGGTACGGCCGCTGCTGCAGCGGCAGTTCGATGTTGAGCAATGCGGCGAATTCGATCGCCGGCATCCAGCCGGAGATCAGGTAACTGCCGTCTTCGCGTTGGTGAAAGGCGGGTTCGGCCGGACCATCCTCGGTGTGGAACGAGCCGACGATCGATTCCAGGATATCGGCCGACGTCACCACGCCCTGGAACACGCCGTATTCGTCGTGAACGAGCCCCATATGCACCGGCGAGTCCCTGAGGATTGCGACAACGTCGCGGGCGTCCACCGAATCCGGGATCACCGGCGCTTCGCGAACCAGCGCGCGCAAGTCCGGCGTCTGACCGGTGAGGTAGACATCAAGCACGTCCTTGGCCCGGATGATGCCGATCGCGGAGTCGCCATCGCCGTCGAACACCGCGAAGCGCGAATGATTGCTGCCGGAAATCACCGCATGGATGTCGGCGATCCCGTCGGCAAGGTCGATCATGGATACTTCGTGGCGCGGCGTCATCATCGCGCCGACCGGGAGATCGCCGAGCCGCATCACGCCGGCGATCATTTCCTTCTCGCCGGGCTCGAGCACGCCGGCGGTCTCCGCCTCCGTGACCAGCGTGCGGATTTCATCCTCGCTGATTTTTTCCTCGGCCTCGCCGCGGTGCCCGAGCAGCCACAGAAGCGCCTTGCCGGATCTGTCGAGCAACCACACCAGCGGCAATGACACTTTCGCCAGCATCACCATTGCGGGCGCAACGCGTACTGCTACGGCCTCCGGATCGCGCAGGGCGATCTGCTTCGGCACCAGTTCGCCGACGATGAGCGAGGCGTAGGTGATGATGCTGACCACGATGCCGACGCCGAGCGTATCGGCTAGCGTTTTGGATACACCGAGTTCGAGCAGCAAGTCGGTCAGGCGCAGCCCCAGCGTGGCGCCGGAAATCGCGCCGGACAGCACGCCGATCAGCGTGATACCGATCTGCACGGTGGATAGGAACTTGCCGGGATCGGACGCCAGCGCCAGTGCGCGGCGCGAACCCCTGACGCCTTTCTCGACAAGGCCGGCGAGCCGGGCCGGGCGGGATGACACGATCGCCAGCTCCGACATCGAGAGCAGGCCGTTGACGACGATCAGGACCGCGACGATCCCGAGTTCGAGAGATAACACGCGTTTTCCTTTATGGATGAAGGGGCTGCATCCTAGCGTATTATCCGGCCGCTGCCCACGGGTCGGCTTCGCGCTCCTGACGCGCGCGTTTGCAGCCCAGGCGACCAGGTTTGTTTCAAATGCTGCGGATCGCCCCATTGTGCGCAAGCACAGGTCGGTTTGGTGGCGCTGCATTATATTTGTACTTGAAGCAGGCCGCAGATGTACCAATATCAATGTTCACCGTGCGCTAGCGTTAGCGGGGGTTGTGTTTTGGAAAATTCCGAGAAGCTGTCACGATTTCGTGACGACGCTATTCGACGTTGTGGGCTATCGCCGGGTGCTATGGTGCTGGCGCTGTTGATGCTCGCAGGCTGCGGCAAGAAGGAAGAAGCGGCGGCGCCCCCGCCGCCGACCGTGACGGTCGCGCCGCCGACCAAGCGCCTCACCACCGACTGGGATGAATTTACCGGTCGCTTCGATGCGGTTCAGCAGGTGCAGGTGCGCGCGCGCGTCACCGGTTTTGTCACCAACGTGGCGTTTGTCGATGGCGCGGTCGTCAAAACAGGCGATCTGCTATATGAGATCGACCCTCGGCAATATGAAGCCGCCGCCGAACAGGCGCAGGGCCAGCTCGACGACGCCAAGGCCAAAGTACTGCTGGCACAGCGCGAGCTCGACCGCGCTGCCACACTGATCAAGACCCAGGCCATCTCCGAGAACATCGTCGATCAGCGCGCCCAGTCGTTGTCCGCTGCGCAGGCCTTGGTGCTGCAGGCCGACGGTGCGCTGAAGCAGGCGCAACTGAATGTCGAATATACCAAGGTGGTCGCGCCGATCGATGGTCGCGTCAGTCGCCATCTGGTCTCCGTCGGCAATCTCGTGCAGGGCAGTGAATCCGGCGCGACGCTGCTGACGTCGATCGTCTCGATCTCGCCGATCTATGTCTATTTCGACATGGACGAGACAACCTATCAGCGCAACAGCCGGCTGTGGTTCGAAGGCAAGCGGCCGAGTTCGCGTGATACGCCCAATCCCGTCGAGATCACGCTGGTCGGCGAGACCAAGCCGTCGCACACCGGCGAGATGGACTTCCTCGACAACCGCCTTGATGCCGGCACCGGCACGTTGCGTGGTCGCGCTGTCGTCGACAACACGGACCAGTCGATCCTGCCCGGCCAGTTCGGGCGCATCCGCGTGATTGCCAGTGGCCAATACGAAGCGCTGTTGATTCCAGACGCCGCGGTCGCCACCGACCAGTCGCGCAAGATCGTGATGGTAGTTAAGCCTGACGATACGGTGGAAGCGCGGCCGGTCACGCTCGGCCCGCTGGACCGCGGCCTGCGGGTGATCCGCGACGGCCTCAAGCCCGATGACCGTGTGATCATCGATGGACTGCAACGCGCGCGGGTCGGCGCCAAGGTGACGCCGAAGGCGGCTGCCCAAGCGACGCCTGCCGCGGCCGCTCCAACCGCTGGCGCCAAGCCATGAACCTCGGCAGCCTCTCCATTAACAGGCCTATCCTCGCGATGGTGCTGTCGATCGTGCTGCTGATCGTCGGCGCGCTGGCCTATACAACGTTGCCGGTCGCGGAGTATCCGCAGGTGGCTCCGCCCACCGTGGTGATCACCACGCAATATCCCGGCGCCTCCGCGCAGACGGTGTCGGACACCGTCGCGACGCCGATCGAGCAGGAGATCAACGGCGTCGAGGACATGCTGTACATGTACAGCCAGGCCACGTCGAACGGCCAGCTCAACATCACCGTGACTTTCAAGCTCGGCACCGATCTGGACAAGGCGCAGGTGCTGGTGCAGAACCGCGTCGCGATCGCGCAGCCGCGGCTGCCGGAAGAGGTGCAACGCGTCGGCGTCGTCACCCGCAAGAACAGTCCGGACCTGCTGATGGTCGTGTTCATGCTGTCGCCCGACGACACCTACGACCAGCTCTACATTTCCAACTACGCGCTGCGTCAGGTCCGCGACCAGTTGCTGCGGCTCGACGGCGTAGGCGACATCACCATCTTCGGTGCGCGCGACTATTCGATGCGGCTTTGGCTCGATCCCGACAAGATTGCCACGCTCGGCCTGACCGCGGGCGAGGTGATCGCCGCGGTGCGTGCGCAGAATTTGCAAATTGCCGGCGGTCAGATCGCCGAACCGCCGATCACCGATCGCGCCTTCGCACCGAACCTGATCTTTACCGGCCGTCTGAAGGATATCAGGCAATTCGAGAACATCGTCATCAAGGCAGGCGCTGAGGGCCGCACCACGCGGCTGCGCGATGTCGCGCGCATCGAGCTCGGCGCGCTGGCTTATGCCACCAACAGCTTCCTGTTGAAGAAGCCGGCGATCGGCCTCGCTGTCTCGCAGCGCCCGGGATCGAACGCGCTTGGCACGGCCAAAGCGGTGTCCGACACGATGGCGCGGCTGAAGCAGGATTTCCCGAAAGGGCTTGAATACAATATCGGCTACAACCCGACCGAGTTCATCGCGCAGTCAGTCTCCGAACTGATCAAGACGATCTACGAAGCGATGGCGCTAGTGGTCGTCGTCGTGCTGGTCTTCCTGCAGGGCTGGCGTCCGGCGATCATTCCGATCATCGCTATCCCGGTGTCGCTGGTCGGTACCTTCGCAGTCATGGCGGCGCTGGGATTTTCGATCAACAACCTCACTCTGTTCGGCCTCGTGCTGGCGGTCGGCATCGTGGTCGACGACGCCATCGTCGTGGTTGAGAATGTCGAGCGGCATTTGTCGGAAGGCAAGAGCAGGCGTGACGCGGCGTTGCGGACGATGGAGGAGGTCGGCGGCGCGCTGGTCTCGATCGCGCTAGTGCTGTGTGCGGTGTTCGTGCCGACTGCCTTCATCGGCGGCATTTCCGGACAGTTCTTCCAGCAATTCGCCATCACCATCGCGGTCGCCACGGCGATCTCCTGCTTCTGTTCACTGACGCTGTCGCCGGCATTGGCGTCGTTGATCCTGACGCCGCATCACGAGAAGCGCGAACCGGCGCGCTGGAATGTTCTGGCGCGTGGCTGGGGTGCCTTCACCGGCGCGTTCAATCGCGGCTTTGACAGACTGTCGCACGGCTACGGCACCGCCGCGGGGTGGGTCATCAAGCATTCGGCGGTCATGCTGCTGATCTATGTGGTGCTGATCGGTTCGGCCGGCTGGCTGGTCTATTCGACGCCGCAGGGCTTCATTCCGGCGCAGGACCGCGGCTACGTCATCGTCGTCGTGCAATTGCCCGGCGCGTCGTCGCTGACCCGTACTACCGAGATCGTCCGCGAGATCGAGCGCATCGCGCTGGAGGTGCCGGGTGTCGTCAGGGTGCCGTCCTTCGCCGGCTTCAACGGCGCGACGCGTACCCAGGCCAGCAATGCCGCTGCCTTGTTTCCGGTATTCGACGATGCCGAGGAGCGCGCCAAGCATGGCCTGACCGCCAACGGCATCACCGCCGAATTGCGCAAGCGCCTCGCTGCGATTCAAGGTGCGGTCGTGATCGTGGTGCCGCCACCCGCGGTGCCGGGCATCGGCACCGGCGGCGGCTTTGCGATGCGCATCCTCGACAACCAGGGCAGGGGCGCCGACCTGCTGGCGGCGGCGACCGACGAACTCGTCAACGCCGCACGCAAGGCGCCCGGCCTCACCGCGGTGTTCTCGCCTTTCACCGCCAATACGCCGCAGGTGTTCGTCGAGGTCGATCGCCAGAGGGCGCAGATGCTCAACGTGCCCGTGCAGAACGTCACCGACGCGATCGAGACCTATTTCGGCTCCTCCTATGTCAACGACTTCAACATCCTCGGCCGCACCTATCACGTCACCGCGCAGGCCGACTTGCCGTTCCGCAAGGAGACCTCTGATCTGGCGCGACTGCAGACCCGCAACACCGACGGCAACATGGTGCTGCTCGGCAGCGTCATCAATTTCAGGGATACTGCAGGTCCGGACCGTGTGGCGCGCTACAATCTCTATCCGGCGTCCGAAATCCAGGGTGACACGCTGCCCGGCGTCTCGTCTGCGACGGCGCTGGCGACGATGAAGAAGCTCGCCGACGACACGTTGCCGAGCGGATTCACGTTTGAATGGACCGACCTGTCGTACCAGCAGGCCACCGGCGGCAATTCCGGGCTCTACGTGTTTCCGATCTGCGTGCTGTTCGTATTCCTGGTGCTGGCCGCGCAATATGGCAGCTGGTCGCTGCCCTTCGCGGTGATCCTGATCGTGCCGATGTGCCTGCTCGCCGCCACCATCGGCGTCCGCATCATGGGGCAGGACATCAACATCCTGACCCAGATCGGCTTCGTTGTGCTGGTCGGCCTTGCCGCCAAGAACGCGATCCTCATTGTGGAATTCGCGCGCGACATCGAGTACGAGGGCAGGCCACAGCTCGAGGCCGTGATCGAGGCCTGCCGGCTGCGCATTCGGCCGATCCTGATGACGTCGTTCGCTTTCATTCTCGGCGTGCTGCCGCTGGTGATCTCGTCCGGCTCCGGCTCCGAAATGCGTCAGGCGGTCGGCGTCGCGGTGTTCTTCGGCATGCTCGGCGTGACGTTGTTCGGACTGATCTTTACGCCGATCTTCTACATTCTGATCCGCCGGCTGTTTCCGGGCTCGGTGGTGATTAGCCAAAAAGGGAGGGGCGAGCATATCTGAGCCAACGCGCGCCCCAGTCTCCATCCAGGCGGCGCGCTCTTGTGCGCGTGTCGAAGGATGGGTGTAGGGTATGCAATCCTTCATCCTGATGGTTCGGGACGGCGCGGTGACGCTGCCTTACCTTGGGTGTGCGTCCGGAATGATTGATGAACACGATACGACGCCTCGAATTGATGAACTGGCTGGCCAGCGCCGGGCTCACCGCGTTGCCGGAAAACGACCTGATCCGCGGCTTTTGTGAGCGCGCCCGCGACGGCGGCGTGCAGATCTCGCGCGGCCTTGTCTTCATCGACACGCTGCATCCGATTTTCGAGGGGCGCGGCTTTCGTTGGAACGACACTGAGACCAATGAGAGCGACGCCTTCGAATACGGATCGACCGACCAGGGCGAGGCGGCCGCCAATTGGCGGCGCTCGGCGTTTTTCTACATGCTGGAAAACGGCCATGACGAGCTGCAGATCAGCGTAGCGGACATCGACAGTCAGCAATTCTCGATCATGGGGGACTTCGTCAACAGCGGTCACAAGCACTGTATCGCCTTCGTGCACCGTTTCGGTGAGGCCGGCTCAATGGGCCAAATGGATTGCCTGTATTCGTACTGGGCGACGCGTCGCGACGACGGCTTCAGCGCGCCGGAACTGGCGGCGCTGCGTGATCTGGTCCCTGTGCTCGGCCTCGCTATCAAATCCGCTGCGCAGGCAGAGATCGCGCGCACGCTCGGCCGTGTCTATCTCGGCCGCGACGCCGCCGAACAGGTGCTGCGCGGAAAAATCAGCCGCGGCGTCACCGAGCGCATCAAGGCGGTGCTGTGGTTTTCCGACCTGCGCGGCTCCACGGGGATCAGCGAGAAGATCGGTCCCGACGAAATCATCCCGTTCCTCAACGACTATGCGGAAGCCTCGATCGCCGCGATCCACGATTCCGGCGGCGACGTGCTGAAGCTGATCGGCGACGGCGTGCTGGCGATGTTCACCCATGAGGACATGGGCCATGCCAAGCACTGCGCGCTGCGCGCCGAGCACCAGTTTCGCCGCAATATGATTGAGCTCAACGAACGGCGCGAAGCCGATGGCCGCCCGGTCACCACGGCCTATGTCGGCCTGCATGTCGGCGAGGTGTTCTACGGCAATATCGGCAGCGACGACCGGCTGGATTTCACCGTGGTCGGGCCTGCGGTCAACGAGGTCAGCCGCATCGCCTCGATGTGCTCCTCGGTCGATCGGCCGCTGCTGGCTTCGGAGGCTTTTCGCGGTGGCCTCGATGCCGCCGGCCGTGCGCATCTCGTCTCCACCGGCCGGTTTGCGCTGCGCGGCATCGGCGGCGCGCAGCATCTCTACACGCTCGATCCCGACATTGCTGCAGATGAGGTGGTGCGCGGCAAATATGAGCGCTATCTGGCGGGTTAGGGCCGGGCGTCGCTGTCCGGCGTGGCCTTCGTCCGCGGCGGCCTCGTGCGCAGCAGGCACAACGCGAGTAACGCGGATAGGCTCAGCGCAGAGGACACGATTAGCACGCGGCTGCCGATCACGTCGATCAGCAGGCCGAACGCCAGCGGCGCTGCCGCCTGCGCCATCCGCGCGGGGGCGCCAAGCAGGCCGAGGCGATAGCCGTAATTTTCGGAGCCGAAGATCGCCAGCGGCAGCGTGCCGCGTGCGATCGTGAGGATGCCGTTGCCCGCGCCGTGGAACAGCGCGAACACGCCGGCTGCGCCGCCGCCGGCCAGTGCGAGGATGCCGACGCCAACAGGGTGCGTCAGGCAGGCCAGTCGCGTCGAGACCAGCGGATGATAGCGACTGAGGAAGCCGGCCTCGATGATGCGCGCCAACACCTGTGCCGGGCCGATCAGCATGCCGGCGGTGATCGCCTGCAGCGGCGTCGCGCCAGCGGCTTCCATGATGCGCGGCAGATGCGCCGCCATTGCGCCGGTGACGCTCCAGGCTGCTGCGAAGGCGAAGGCCAGCAGGATCATGCTGCGGTCGATCGGCAGATGAGGCTTCACCGCGACGACCGCGGCGGCCTTGGCGCCCTTCACCGCGGGCAGGAAGATCAGGTTGAGCGGAAGCCCGATCAGGATATGGGCGGCGGCCCACGCAAAGCAGGTCTCGCGCCAGCCGATGGTTTGCAGGCCCCAGGCGGTCAGCGGCCAGCCGATCGTGCTGGCCAACCCGGCGAGCAGCGTGATCCCGGTGATCGAGCGCCGTGCCTGATCGCCATAGATACGGCCGAGGGTTGCGAAGGCGGCGTCGTACAGTCCAAGCCCCATGCCGACGCCGAGCAGCAGCCACGCCACGATCAGCACCGGGATCGAGCCGGCGAGGCCCAGCACGGCCAGTCCCGCCGCCAGGATGATGTTGGATGCCGACAGCACCTGACGGCCGCCGAACAGGTCGATCTGCCGGCCGACGCGCGGACCGAGCAGCGCCGAGATCACCAGCGATGCGGAAAACGCCGCGAACAGCCAGTTGCTGGAGATACCCAGATCATGCGCGATCGGATCGGCGAGGATCGCGGGCAAATAGTAGCTCGACGCCCAGGCCAGCGTCTGCGTGGTGCCGAGGGCGAGGATAATGGGTAACTGGCGCGGGGGCATTCGGTCGTAATTCCTGTCGTCCGAGTCGGGTTAGATTGACAGCTAAATCATATATCGATAATTCTGGATATATGGAATCAGATGAAATCATTCTCTCCCTGACGGCGCTGGCGCAGTCGACGCGGCTCGACGTGTTTCGGCTGCTGGTGAAGCACGAGCCGGAAGGCCTTGCGGCAGGAGATATCGCCACGGCGTTAGCCGTGCCGCAGAACACCATGTCATCGCATCTGGCGATCCTCTCCCGTGCCGGGTTGGTGATCGGCGAGCGTCACGGCCGCTCGATTGTCTATCGCGCGGCGCTGTCGCATCTCGGGGACGTCGTCAATTTTCTGATCGCGGATTGCTGCGGCGGCCGCATGGATATTCGTGCGCCTCTGGTAGAGAGTCTCAGGTCATGCTGCGAGCCGGCCGTGAAGAAGCGGTCCCGTGCCGGTGTTTGACCTGCGCCGCCGTCTGGTCGCGGAGACCCTCGGCACCGCGCTTCTGGTTGCCACTGTGGTCGGCTCCGGCATCATGGCGGAAAATCTCACGCGGGACATGGCGCTCGCGCTGCTTGCCAACACGATGGCTACCGGCGCGATCCTCGTCGTGCTGATCAGTCTGCTCGGGCCGATATCCGGCGCGCATTTCAACCCGGTTGTGACGCTGGTGTTCGCGTTCAATCGCGAGCTGCCGGTGCGGGATGCCTTGCTTTACGTCGTGGCGCAGATCTGTGGCGGCATTGTCGGGACCCTTGTCGCGCATGCTATGTTTGAACTGCCTCTGCTGCAGAGTTCGCTGAAGATCCGCAGCGGCTATGCGCAATGGCTTGCCGAGGCAGTCGCGACGTTCGGCCTGATCGCGACCATTCTTGCCGGGCGGCGTTTTTCCCGCGCGTCCTTGCCGGCGCTGGTCGCGCTCTATATCGCGGCGGCCTACTGGTTCACCGCATCGACCAGCTTTGCCAATCCGGCGGTGGCGATAGCGCGGTCGTTGAGTAATACGTTTTCCGGCATACGCATGCAGGACGTGCCGGGTTTTATCGCTGCGGAGTGTTGCGGCGCCGTGATCGCGTGGGCGCTGCTGAACTGGTTGTTGCGTGAACCGGTCATGGAAGAAGCCACCAAAGGAGCGCGCATATGACGGTCACGATCTATCACAATCCCGGCTGCGGCACCTCGCGCAACACGCTGGCGATGATCCGCGCCTGTGGCGAGGCGCCCGTCGTGATCGAATATCTAAAGAGCCCGCCGGATCGCGCGCGTCTCGCAGGTCTTGTTCATGCGATGGGCGTCTCCGTTCGTGCGCTGTTGCGCGAAAAAGGCACGCCCTATGCGGAGCTTGGCCTCGCCGATCCCTTGCTGAGTGACGACCAGTTGATCGACGCGATGCTCGCCCATCCGATCTTGATCAATCGGCCGATCGTCGAGACACCGAAGGGAACGAGGCTCTGCCGGCCTTCCGAACTCGTCCTCGATTTGCTCGAAAATCCGGTTTCATCCTTCGTCAAGGAAGACGGCGAGGTAGTCGTCAGAGTAGTTTCACATGATTGACCTGCCGAATATCGATTCAGATTGTTTTGCAATTCCCGATGTGGGGTCTCTGCGTCCGCCCATGTTTCGGCACCGGCCGCGAATTTTGCTGCTCTATGGCTCGTTGCGCGAGCGCTCGTTCAGCCGGTTGCTGACACAGGAGGCGGCGCGTCTTCTTGAGGCGCTTGGTGCGGACACCAGGATCTTCAATCCGTCAGGGCTGCCATTGCCAGATGATGCGCCGGTGGATCACCCCAAGGTGCAGGAGTTGCGCGCGCTGTCGGCGTGGTCCGAAGGCCAGGTCTGGTCGAGCCCGGAGCGTCATGGCGCGATGACCGGAATCATGAAGGCGCAGATCGACTGGATCCCGCTTTCGCTCGGCGCGGTCCGGCCGACCCAGGGCAAGACGCTGGCGGTGATGCAGGTCAGTGGTGGCTCGCAATCGTTCAACGCTATCAATCAGCTACGTGTGCTCGGCCGCTGGATGCGGATGATCACCATTCCGAACCAATCCTCGGTCGCCAAGGCCTATGAGCAGTTCGACGATCACGGTCTCATGAAGCCATCGGTCTATTACGACCGCGTTGTCGATGTGATGGAAGAACTGCTGAAGTTCACCCTGCTGACACGGGACGCATCCGCGTATCTCACCGATCGCTACAGCGAACGGAAGGAAGACGCCGCACGGGCGTCAGCGCGGGTGCGTTTGGGCGCGCATTGATAAAAAACGCCTTAGGCCGACTTCGCCCGCAGCGTATAGAGCACGCCTGCCAGCAAGGTCGCCAACACCAGCACGATGCCCAGCGCCAGTGAGGCTTGCGGCACGATGGCGGCAGCGAGGCCGACGCCGATCGCGGCGCCCATCATTTGCCAGAAGCCGAGCAGGGCCGACGCCGCGCCGGCGTGGCTGCCGAACGGAGACAGCGCCTGCGCCGTGCCGAGCGGATTGACGATGCCCATGCCGAGCAGGAACACGCAATTCGCAATGATGAAGGCGACGACATTGCCGTGGAAATACGCGACCGCGAGCACGGCGACGCCCCCGATGAAGGCCAGCCACAATCCGATGCGGATCGCGCGGTCGAGCCCGATGCGCGGCGCCAGGCGCGCTGCCAGCATGCCCGAGCCGAACACCATCACCACGGAGCCCGCGAAGAACAGCCCGAGCGCGATCGGTGTGAAGCCGAAGCCCTCGATCAGGATGCGCGGCGCGGCGGAGAACATCGAGAACAGCCCGCCCATGATCAGGGCCACGGTCGCGGCCGGAATCAGGAAGTGGCGGTTGATGGAAAGCTTGCCATAGGTCTTGCCGATCGCCAGCGGATTGAGCGGGATCCGCGTCGAAATATGCGTCTCGCCGAGCACCAAGGCGAACGCGCCGGCCGACAGCAGCGCGAAGATGCCGACGAACACGAAATCAGCGCGCCAGCCGAAATAGTAATCCAGCCCGCCGCCGAGCAGCGGCGAGAAGCCGGGAGCGGCGGCCTGCGCGATCATCACCAGCGTCAGAGCACGCGCCAGCGCCGGGCCGGTGAACAGGTCGCGGGCGATGGCGCGCGACAGCACCGAGGTGGAACAGGCGCCCGCCGCCTGGATCGCGCGGCCGACCAGCAGCGTCGGCAGGTCGTATGCCATTCCGCACCAGATGCTGCCGGCGATGAAAACCGCGAAGCCGGCCAGCACCGGCACCCTTCGGCCGTAGCGATCGGAGATCGGGCCGACCAGCAATTGACCGAACGCGAACACCAGAAGGAATACGGTGATCGAGGTGGTTACTGCCGGGGTGGTCACACCTAGCGACGCCGCCATCTGGGGCAGCGAAGGTAGCAATATGTTGGTCGCCAGCGTGCCGATCGAGGCCAGCGCCGCCAGCACTGCGATCTGTATCCCCGTGGAAGTCGCCTGCGGCGCGGCCGCCGTCGCGTCGATGGTTCCGTCGGTCATGCTGTTGCACCTCGTGATTTATAAGATGATGTACATCATATTAATCGGGTTGGGAAGGCCGCGGCAGCCCTGGCGCGCCGCTCGCGATCAACCGGAGGCCTCGCCGACCATCTCCGGCTGCCGCGCCAATACCGCTGCTGGCGATTTCAGGATGACCACGGCCTGCCAGGCGAAGCCCGCAACTGCGAGGTAGAGGCAGGCTTCGGCGTTGTAGAAGCCGCCGACCAGCGCCGCGAGGCCGGTGCCGACTGGGCGCGCGCCGTAGCTCAGGATGTTGATCGCCGAGACCCGCCCGAGCAGGCGCGGCGGCGTTACCGATTGACGCAAGGTGACGGTTGAGATCACCCAGATGATCGGGCCGACGCCGAGCAGGAAGAAGCTGAATCCAGCCAGCGCCGGCGAGGGCAGCCAGATGGTCAGCACCATCACCAGCGAGGCGACGAGTCCTGTGACCGGACCGAGTGCGACGACAATGCCGAACGGCAGCCATCGCATCACGCGCGTGGCTGCGAGCGCGCCGACCACCATGCCGACGCCGTACATCGCCAGCGTCAGGCCGATGCCGGAGGCGCTGAGGCCGAGGTGGCGGACGGCGTAGGGCACGAACACCGCAAGGATCATGAAGGCCGCCGCGCCAAAGATCAGTTGCGTTACAAAGACCGGCCGCAGCAACGGATGACCGGCGACAAAGGCCAGTCCCTCCGCGATGTCCTGTAGCGGCTGTCGCCGCGCGACTGTGGCGCGCGCGGGTTCATGGATGCCAGACAGCAGTGCCACAGCGACGATCGACAAGGCCGCCGCACATCCGAATGCCGGAGCAGCACCAAGGAAGCCGACCAGCGCGCCGCCGAGCGCCGGCCCGCCGGCAAAGGCGATGGTGCGCGCTAATTCGATCCGCGCATTGGCTGCGGACAACAGCGAGGAGGGTACCAGCGAGGGCACCAAGGAGGGTGCGGCGACGCTGTACATCACGGTGCCGCACACCGCGACGAAGCCGAGCAGCGCCAGCAGCGGCAACGTGAGCAGGCCGCTCCAAATCAGCGCCAGGATCACCAACAGAGACATCGCGCGCAACGCTTCCGCCAAGGCCATCAATCTGCGCCGCGAGATGTGGTCGGCGAGCAGTCCGGCCGGGATTGCAAACAGCACGAAGGGTAGCGTCAGCGCGGTCTGCAGCAGACCGGTCTGGCCTTCGCCGACGCCGAGCAGCAGCACGGCCACGATGGGCGCCGCGGCCAGAGCGATCTGCTCGGCCGATTGCGCCGCGAGGTTGGACCAGGCGAGGCGGTTGAAGGTGGTGGGCAGTTGGTCGTTGGATGAGTGAGGCATGATGGTTCCTGTATTTGAAACCACCCTCTCAGCCGGAAGCCTGCGCCGCCACCCGATTTCCGGGCGATGAAGTCATGCGAATGGGAGGCGATGCGCATGAAGACGTTAAAACAGGAGCGCTTGAGTCAACGAAACCGCAATGAGCGACTGCTGGAATAGTATGCACGCACAGCGGGTGCGAAGGGCCTGGAGCCGTGAGTATAGACAACAAGAAGCCCGAGACCTCGCTGGATCATCTGTTCTCGTCCGCAGGCGTGGTGCGCCGTCGTGATTTTCTGGTGGCCGGCGCGGCCACGCTCGCATCTGTTGGCGTCGGTGCCGGTGATGCGTTGGCCGCAACGTCGAAGGTCGCAAGGGCGCCACCATGTTCACCAGCTGCGAATGCTGCCCGATGTGCTGTGCGACTGCCTATTGGGCGCGGATCGGCAAGATCTATTACGCGGCGTCCTGGACGGACTATGCCGACCTGTTCGACGACTCCAACATCAACATCGACATGAAGCGCCCCTATGCGAAGCGCACTGCCCGTCGCCCAGATGATGCAGAGCGATGCGCAGAAAGTCTGGCTGGAATATCGCAAATTGCCGGAGAAGACCAAGTACTGAGCCGAGGGAGCAAGTCCCGCCTGCGCCGTCCCGGATTTTACGGGGCGGCAGGGTTTTCATGAGCGAGCTCGGCCTTCGCCACGCGCAGGACCTCTACACTCGGTCCTGACATCGCCGCGGAGGAGGCAGATGGAGCGCTAGTTTCTGCGCGATTTTCGGGCCTCTGGATGGGTCACGACAATCGTGCCGGGGCCAGGGCTGGCGGGCGCAAACAACGCGTCGCAGACGTAGTCCCCGAAGGTGGTCGTGCCGTCGTCGGTATAGGTCTGGCCTTCGGTGATCGGATACTCCGAGTCGAAATCGATATCGATCAGAAGCGAGCGTTTCGCGATCCACGTTTGGTTGGGCATCTCTTGGACTCCTGGTCTTCCGGCGGTTCGGGCTTGCTCTGTGATCCGGCGCTTCTTCGCGCCGCGCAGCATGACGCCATGCGTCCCCGGTTCCAGGCGCGATGGCGGCCTCGCGCCCCTCAGAGCTGTCTTGTTCACCGGACCAATGGAGGTTCGACGCGAAGCTGTAAAGACCTCTCCGATGAGACCTTGAACGGTAGGCCTGCCGCCCGCGAATGATCAGGAGCCATCCGCTCCGCCGATCCTTGGAATCGAAATTCGTTCCTTTATGCGAACCCCAGATGCAGTTGCAAGTGAGTTGCAATAGGCCGAAAGATCGGCCATCCTGGTGAAATGGATGCAAAAACGCCTGCCATCACCGTCGATCCCGCTCCCGGGCTGAACGAGTTCGTCGGCCAGCCCGGCGGCTGGCGTACGGAACGCGGCGACCCGTCGCTGCTGGGCATGTTCGGCTCGGTCCGGACGGTCAAGAACGGCTCGTTCTGGCGCAAGCTGCTGGCGTTCCTCGGGCCGGGCTATCTGGTCGCGGTCGGCTACATGGACCCCGGCAACTGGGCGACCTCGCTGGCGGGCGGCTCCAAGTTCGGCTACGCGCTGCTGACCATCGCGCTGCTTTCCAACCTGATGGCCATCGTGCTGCAGTCGCTATGCGCGCGGCTTGGCGTCGGCGCCGGGCGCGATCTGGCGCAGGCCTGCCGCGATGCCTATCCGCGCATGGTGTCATGGGCGCTGTGGCTGTCGGCGGAGATCGCGATTACCGCCACCGACCTCGCCGAGGTGATCGGCACCGCGATCGGGCTGAACCTGCTGTTCGGCATTCCGCTTGAGATCGGCGTCATCATCACCGCCGCCGACGTGTTTCTCATCCTCGCGTTGCAGGCCTTCGGCTTCCGCTGGATCGAGGCCTTCGTGGTGACGCTGCTTGGCGTCATCGCGGTGTGTTTTGCGGTGCAGATTGCGATGGCCGATCCCGACTGGGGAGAGGTGATCCGCGGCTTTGCGCCGACCACCGAGATCCTGCGAAACCGTGAGATGTTGTTCCTTGCGCTCGGCATTCTCGGCGCAACGGTGATGCCGCATAATCTCTATCTGCATTCCGGGCTGGTGCAGACTCGCGGCTATGGCGACAGTGTTGCAGAGAAGAAGGAAGCGATCCAGCTTTCGACTTGGGATTCCACCATCGCTCTGTGTCTGGCGCTGACCATCAACGCCTCGATCCTGATCCTGGCTGCTGCGACCTTCCACAAAATAGGCAAGACCGACGTCGCCGAACTCGATCGGGCGCACGCCTTTCTGGCGCCCTTGCTCGGCTCGTCGCTGGCGCCGACCTTGTTCGGCATAGCGCTGCTGTGTTGCGGGCTGAACTCGACGATCACGGCGACGCTGGCGGGCCAGATCGTGATGGAGGGGTTCATCAATCTGCGCGTTGCGCCGTGGCTGCGCCGCATGATCACGCGGATGATCGCGATCGTGCCGGCGGTTGGCGTCACCATCTGGTTCGGCGAGAAGGCCACCGGGCAGTTGCTGATCCTCAGTCAGGTCGTGCTCAGTCTGCAACTGCCGTTCGCGGTGGTGCCGCTGGTGCTGTTCACGGCGAGCCGGCGCAAGATGGGCCCGTTCGTGGCGCCGCGCTGGGTCACCGCATTGGCGGCGCTGACTGCGGCGATCATCATCGCGCTGAACCTGAAGCTGGTGGTGGATTTCTTCGGCGGGTGAAGAACCCTCATGGTGAGGAGGCGCTGTTGCGCCGTCTCGAACCATGAGCTGGTTGGCGCATCCTTCGAGACGCCGCGCAAGTGCGCGGCTCCTCAGGATGAGGATGGAGTCAGTCCTGCGGCTCGCTCAGGCTTTCGCCTGACGCGTCCACGCGCAGCCAGCCGGAGGGCGCCAGCCGCTGCTGCGGCAGGTAGCGCCCCTTGTAGTCCATCTTTTTGGAGCCTTCGATCCAGTAGCCGAGATAGACGTAGGGCAGGCCGAGCCGCCTCGCGCGGGCGATGTGGTCGAGGATCATGAAAGTGCCGAGCGAGCGGCTTTCCTCGGACGGCTCGAAGAACGAATAGACCATCGACAGCCCGTCGCTGAGAACGTCGGTCAGCGCCACCGCGATCAGGTCCTCGCCGCGGCCGGTGATGCCGCTGTCAGGGCCGCGGCGGCGATATTCGATCAACCGGGTCTCGACATGGCTGTCCTCGACCATCATCGCATAGTCCAGCACGGTCATGTCGGCCATGCCGCCGTTGCGATGGCGCTGGTCGAGATAGGCGCGGAATACGGAGTACTGCTCGGAAGTCGGCACCGCGTTGCGCTGTTCGCTGATGATGTCGGCGTTGCGCGCCAGCACCTTCTTGAAATTGCGCGACGGGCGAAATTCGTTGGCGATGACGCGGATCGAGACGCAGGCGCGGCACTGGTCGCACGCCGGGCGGTAGGCAATCGACTGGCTGCGCCGGAAGCCGCCATGGGTCAGCAGGTCGTTGAGATCGCCGGCCTTGTCGCCGACCAGATGGGTGAACACCTTGCGCTCGTGCCGGCCCGGCAGATAGGGGCAGGGCGACGGCGCTGTCAGGTAGAATTGCGGCGTGTCGCGGGAGTGCTGGGTCACGGTTGGTGTCAGTCTCCGAAGCAGGTGTGGCCAGCATCGCGCTGCCCGGGCCGACGGTCAATCCGTCGGCCGCTCTGTCAAAAAGTTCTTCCGGCCGGCTGCGCCATCTGCATTTGCGCGGAATTGTTGACGACGACGGTGCCGAGCACGAGGTCGTGCAGCAGCTGGCGGCGGCCGTTGAGCAGGCCGACCACCAGCACCAGCGGCGTCAGGAACGACACCGAGGCCCAGAACAGCACGGCATGGGCGCAGCCGAGCACGAAATAGCCCGGCGTGCCGGAGAAGGTGCGCATCTGCAGGTTCATCACCCGCATGCCCCAGGTGGCTGAATGCGGGCCGCCGAGCGACATGCCGTAATAGATGATCGGCCAGATCACCGTGGCCGGCGAGACCAGCCAGAACAGACCCCAGCCGAGCCCCAGCGTGACCAGTCCGAACACCGCGATGAAGATCACCGCCAGAACCACCGGGATCGAGATTACGAGGAGATCGATCAGGAACGCGAAGGTGCGCCGCGTCAGCACGCCGCTGAACAGCTGCGGGTTCGTCCACGGGTCGTATGCGCCGCCCGGTGCCGGGCCGCTGCGCCAGGTGGTGTTCGACGTGCCGTTTGAATTGTTGTCAGACATCACGACTCCTCCGCCTGCACCATCACAGATGCAGCACATGGATATCACCGAACCCCGTTGCAAGTGTCAGGAATTGCAACAGACTGAACAGGATGGGCATCGAGCAGCGAGAAATCAGCGCTGCTGGCGAAGCTTTTCGGCGGCGGCGGGGGCGAAGTAGCTCAGCACGCCGTCGGCGCCGGCGCGCTTGAAGGCGAGCAGGCTTTCCATCATCGCGCGGTCGCCGTCGATCCAACCGTTGTTGGCGGCTGCCATGATCATCGCGTATTCGCCGGACACCTGGTAGGCGAAGGTCGGCACCGCAAAGGTATCCTTCACGCGCCGCACGATATCGAGATAGGGCATGCCGGGCTTGACCATCACCATGTCGGCGCCTTCAGCGAGATCAAGTTCGACCTCGCGGATCGCCTCATCGGAATTGGCCGAATCCATCTGGTAGGTGCGCTTGTCGCCGGTCAGCGTTTTGGCCGAGCCGATCGCGTCGCGGAACGGGCCGTAGAATGCCGAGGCGTATTTTGCGGCATAGGCCATGATCTGGACATCGAGGAAGCCGGCGTCGTCCAGCCCCTGGCGGATCGCGCCGACGCGGCCGTCCATCATGTCGGACGGCGCGATGATGTCGCAGCCGGCCTGCGCCTGCACCAGCGCCTGCTGCACCAGCACCGCCACGGTCTCGTCGTTCAGAATCCGGCCGTCGCGGATCAGCCCGTCATGGCCGTGGCTGGTGAACGGATCGAGCGCTACGTCGCAGAGTACACCGAGATCCGGGAATTCCTTCTTGATGGCGCGCACCGACTGGCAGACCAGGTTGTCGCCATTCCAGGCTTCCGAACCGATGTCGTCGCGCAGCGACGGCTCGGTATAGGGGAACAAAGCGATGCAGGGGATGTCGAGCTTCATGGCGCGTTCGGCGTCGCGCACCGCCTGGTCGATGCTGAGGCGCTGCACGCCGGGCATCGAAGCTATCTCGGCGCGCACGTTGTCGCCGTCGATCACGAACAGCGGCCAGATCAGGTCGTCGGTGGTGACGACGTTCTCGCGCACCATCCGGCGCGCCCATTCCGACTTGCGGTTGCGGCGCGGGCGGCTGACCAGATCGAGCGGCGGGGCGGTATAGACGGAGGGGCGCGGGGGGGCGTCACGCATTTCGATGGGACGCCCGAATTTGATGGCCATATGACCTGTCTCCCGAACCGGTAGATTTGATTTGTTCCAGTCTAGCATCTCCACGCCGCTTCGTCACCGCGCGCGGGATATGGCTGGGTGATTGATTTTGCGGCCCCGAAGGCTCACAAAACGCTCCATGAATCGCCCCATCCCCACATCGCGCCCGGCCGGAGCGCACCGGCATGTCTGAGCCCGCAGCGCGCGACCCGTCGTCGCGGGACCATGCCATCTCGGTGGCAGCGATCTCGTCGGAGCGCGAGATCTCCGAGGAGAACGTCTGGACGCGCCGGCTGGTGCTGTTCCTGCGCATTATGGCCGTGATCTCGATGGGCCAGGGGCTGTACCACTGGGCGCAGGTCACCGGCTTCGTCGGCACCGAGGACGAGGCCTTCGAGGTTCAGACGATGGCCTGGCAGACCGCTACGGTCTATTTCGCGGTCATCGAACTGGTCGGCGCGGTCGGGCTGTGGCTCGCGACGCCGTGGGGCGCCGTGGTCTGGCTGACCACCGTGGTCTCGATGGGCGTGATCGAGCTGATGTTCCCCAACATCTACGGTGGCAATCTGGCGATCGTCGGGCTGCAGGCGGCATTTCTGGCCGCCTATCTGGCGCTGGCCTGGATGGCCGCTCGCGAACGGCCGCCATAGCGCGCGCCCGCTGCCATTACGCAAGAGCCTCGAAGAAGGCCGTGTAGAACCATCAGGGAGGATACCATGAACCCGCTTTATTCCGGCGGCACCGCCGGCAGTCTGATCGTCAGCGCGATCGCCCGCCACGGCGACCAGCCCGCGCTCGCCGACGGTACGGTGCGCTGGAGTTACCGCGAATTCGGCGATGTCGTCGCCCGCCTGATCACCCTGTTTCGTCAGATCGGCCTGAAAAAGGGCGATGCACTCGCCATCCTGTCGGGTAACCGCGCCGATGCCTGGGCTGCGATATCGGCCTGCATGGTGATGGGGATGCGCTACACGCCGTTGCACCCGATGGCCGCGGAAGATGACCATGCCTTTATCGTCGAGGATGCCGGGATTGACGCGCTGATCGTCGAGGCCGGCAAGTTCAGTGCTCGTGGCACGGCGATCCGGGCGCGCGTTCCCGGCCTGACGCATCTGCTGTCGTTCGGTGCGATGCAAGGCGCGCGCGACCTGCTGGCGGAGTTGCCGAACGCCGTGCCGGCGCCGCTGGTCGACGACAGCGCCGTCGATGACATCGGCTACCTCGCTTACACCGGCGGCACCACGGGGCGCTCGAAGGGCGTGATGCTGCCGCACCGCGTGCTGGTGGCAATGTCGCTGGCGATCGTCGCCGACTGGGACTGGCCGGCCGAGATCCGCTTTCTCGCCGCAACCCCGATCAGCCACGCAGCGGGGATCACGCTGTTTCCGGTGATGCTGCGCGGCGGCTTCAGCCGGCTGGTGCAGGGATTTGACGCGGAGAATTATTGCCGCGCCGTGCAGGAAGATGGCATCACCGCCACCTTCCTGGTGCCGACGCTGATCTATGCGCTGATCGACGCGGCGCAGCTGCGCGAGAAGTACGATGTGAGCAGTCTGAAGACCATCGTCTACGGCGCCGCGCCGATGTCGCCGGACCGCCTGCGCGAGGGCATCGCGATCTTCGGCAATTCCTTCGTACAGCTCTACGGCCAGACCGAAGCGCCGCAGATCATCACGACCATGCGCAAGATCGATCACGACGACAGCAAGCCCGGGCGTCTGGGCTCCTGCGGCCGCGCCAATCCGATGGTCGAGGTGAAACTGTTCGACGCTGACATGCGCGAGGTTGCGGTGGGCCAGCCCGGCGAGATCTGCGTGCGCGGCTCGCTGGTGATGGATGGTTACTGGAACAGGCCGGACGCCACCGAGGAAGCGTTGCGCGGCGGCTGGCTGCACACCGGCGATGTCGCGGTGAAAGATGCCGAAGGCTATTTCTACATCGTCGACCGCACCAAGGACATGATCATCTCCGGCGGCTTCAACATCTATCCCCGAGAAGTCGAGGACGCGTTGATGTCGCATCCCTCGGTTGCTTCCGCTGCGGTGATCGGCATTCCAGACGACAAATGGGGTGAGGCGGTGAAAGCCTTTGTCGTGCTGAAGCCCGGCGCCAACAATGCCGCGGCCGAATTGCAGGCGCATGTAAAAGACAAGCGCGGCGCGCCGTGGTCGCCGAAGACGATCGACTTCCTGGCGGAGATTCCGGTCACGGGCCTTGGCAAGCTCGATCGCAAGGCGTTGCGCGCGCCGTATTGGGAGGGCAGGGGGCGCGGCGTCGCGTGACGCGTGCAGATTTTTTCCGTCAAACTGTCGAAAAATTTTCGGCGTTTTTCCGGTAAGGATTGAGTCACCCTAACGCTGCGGTCATCTCCGTTACGGCAACCTTTAAGATTTGAACGATGCTGTTTCGCAATGCGACAGAATTCGCGGACAAAGCTGGAACACGGGCGTTTCAGCGTGAATCAAAACTTGCGAAAAGCCCTTTATTCATTGGCTTAATACGCGATTCACTGTCTCGAATTCATGATCTCTTTATTGTCTTATTTAAGCGGTTCTTCAAACGCGACGCTTAGGTTGGCCCTATCAGACGGGACAAAAGTTTCGTCGAATAAGTCGCAAAAAACGACAACAGGGGTTAGTGTCATGATGAAAGCCGTATTGACGGTTGAGAACGTGGATCTTGTTCCCGGACAGGCACCGGTTCAGCCATTGTATCTCGAAGCTCTCACGCTGGTGGAGCGTCTGCATCGCCGCCTGCTCGATGTCATCAAGGACGAGTTCGACCGCCGCGGTCGCGCTGATATCAACTCGGTTCAGGCGCTGCTGCTGTACAACATTGGCGACAAGGAATTGACTGCCGGCGAACTGCGCACCCGCGGTTACTATCTCGGCTCCAACGTTTCCTACAATCTCAAGAAGCTCGTCGAACTCGGCTTCCTCGATCACCAGCGTTCGCGCGTCGATCGCCGCTCGGTTCGTATCCGCCTCACCGACCAGGGCCAGGAAATCCGCCACATCGTCGATGCGCTGTATCGCAAGCACGTCAAGACCGTGGAGCAGGTCGGCGGCATTTCGAACGAAGAATTCGCCACGCTGAACAAGTCGCTGCACCGCCTCGAGCGTTTCTGGACCGACCAGATCCTGTATCGCCTTTGAGAATGAATTGAGGAAGCGCACCAAGGTGTCCGCGCGGCGATGCACCGCAGCGACGGGCTCCGGCCACAAGGCCGGCCACGTGCCGCTTCCTCCCTGTTGCCCTCGATGATCGACAACACGCCGGCCAACGGCGGACGTCTCCTGCGATTGACCTTGATCGGCCTTCTGGAAACAGCGGGCCGATTTTCTTTTGGAGGTCGCCTTGAACGCCCGCCGGTGCGTGAAGCGACACTCGGCAAATTCAACGACAGGTGTACGATAGTCTTTGCCGGGAGGTTTCTTTCAGGGAGGTTTCAATGCCTCGTTTGATAGCCATTTTCCTGCTTGGAACGACTGCAGCCGCCCACGCTCAGGTTCGAACTGAACTGAAATGGTCCGACCTGACCGGCACGAATATGGAAATCGTTGCCGTGGAGGTGAAGCCTGGCGAGATGCTGGCGAGACATGTTCATCCGGGAGAAGAGATCGTCTACGTCCTTGAAGGTGCGACTCTTGAACTGCCTGATGGCACAGAGCGCCCGTTTCCGGCAGGAGCGGTGGTGATCAACAAGCGCGACATCCCTCATGCTGGATTCAAGATCGCGGGGGACAAGGTCCTCAAGATGCTGAATGTGTTCGTCGTTGATAAGGGCAAACCACTCACCGAAGCGGTCAAATAGCAAAAAGCCCCGCCGAGCTTGCTCGGCAGGGCCTTCGCGACGGGAGCAGGGGCGGGCTCGACCGTCAGAATCCTGAGGTAGTTGTCTTTGACCGGGTTTCAAGTGGGCTGATAGCAGCCAATGGCTGGCGCCTCCAATGATTGCCTCCCTGATCGGCCGGCTGGAAACAGCGGGCCGATTTGTCGTTGAGGCCTCCAAGACGATGACGGGTTTGCCGCGCCCGCAAATAAGTCTGCGCCGATGGAACTTGTGGCCGACCCCGCGCTTTATCGTTGCAACTGGAGAGACTTGCTATGTTGGTCGAGCGCGGATTGCAGGTAATGAACGTCGAGGTGGTGGGCGACGCCTATGCCATCGCCTCCAATTATCTGCGCAGGACTGGCGCTATCCCGGAGACCTATCTCACCCATGATCGCCTGCTCGAAATCATCGTGCAAATGTTTGACCGCGGTGAGGTCAACAGGATCCGCCTTGCCAACAAGGCGATCGCTTCGTTCGAAGCTTCCCGGCTCGCAACTGATGTCTGAAGGAGAAGACCGTCTTATGCAGACCACCATCGACCGCATCATGAAGACCTACGAGATGATGTTGAACCAAACCCATGCCGCCAATGAGGAAGCCCGGATCAAGGTGTCGGCCTACGTGCAGTCGCTGTTCGACGGCGGCGAAACCGATCCACACCGCCTGACCGTGTGTGGTTTGACCTACCTGCGCGAACTCGACGGCAGCAATGATCCCGTGAAGGCGGGCTTTACCGGGCTCTAAGGGCACGCGCCACGATCCCCATAGCTGTCAGTCCGCATTTGGCGTCATCCAGCGAAGGCGAGAGCCCGCGCGCTCGGCCTCGTTCAGACGGCGCGAGGCAGTAGCATCGATTTTGGCTTTCAGGGCTAAGGCTTCCTTCGCACGAGACGATCCGGTGTGGGGCGAGACTCCGTACCCATCTGATACTTTAGTCTCGCTCCAGAGGGGTGCCCCACCGCGACGAATGTTGCGTCCGGGCCACAGTCCCCCCAAGATTTAACCCTCTACACAACCGGTCCTTGCGTGCGCCGCTATTTAGCCACACGCCTCCGTGAAATCATCTGGCATCAGCAGATGGCCACGACGCTCGCGCAGGTGATGGAAAAACGGGTCGTTTTCCAGGGCGACGGACGGTCGGGGATACCAGGTTCGAGATGGACGCCAGGACGCCAACCACGGATGTGAATTTGCCGCCGAGCGGTTTCGTGACAAATGGTCCGGACCGCGCGGCGCGGCGCTCCCATTTCCGTGCGATGACCCCGGTCGACCGGTGCTTCATCTCGTTCGCCTCTTTCGCCACCGCTGAAATCTTCAAAAAGACACCCAGTGTCCCGGATTCGAAACCGGGCGGCCGTGATGTCGCCAAAGACATACTCGAAACAGGTAGTGTGCCGTTGCACGGCACACTTGACGTAAAATTGACTGACGAAGAAGGGGCCGCGCGCCAGACCAAATGGCTGCCGCGCGCGACCAACCACTCGTCGGGGGCTGTTTGGACGATTGCCCAGCGGGTTGAACCGACTGCCGACGCGGCAGCCAGCCATCCGGGCAGGGCGCACGAGAAACAATGTTATGCGGATTGAGCGTACATTCTTGGTAGCGTTGGTGTTGGGTGCCGCATCCGTGGCAACCCCGGCACTGTCCTTTGATGGCGCACCTGTCGGATCGGATGCGACCATCCCGGTGGTCACGGCAATGCCGGGCGTCGCGCCCGTCCTGAAGAAAGCCGCCCGGCCCGAAACCTCGCTGACCGCCCTGCAATACGCCGCCGAGGGCGGCCATCCGATCGCGCAGTGGAAGCTCGGCCGGATGTATGCCGACGGCAACGGCGTCGCTCAGGACGATCTGCGTGCCTTCGAATATTTCAGCCGCATCGCCAATGCGCATGCCGAAGACAGCCCGTCGGCTCCGCAGGCGGCCATCGTCGCCAACGCCTTTGTGGCGCTCGGCCGCTATTACCTCGACGGCATCCCGAATTCACGCGTCAAGGTCGATACCGAGCGCGCCCGCGAGATGTTCTCTTATGCCGCGTCCTATTTCGGCAATGCCGACGCGCAATACGACCTCGCCCGGCTGTACTTGAAGGGCATCGGCGCCCCGCGCGACACCAAATACGGCGCACGCTGGCTCGGCCTCGCCGCGCAGAAGGGCCAGCATCAGGCCCAGGCGCTGCTCGGCCAGATGCTGTTCAACGGCGAGCAATTGCCCAAGCAGATGGCCCGCGGCCTGATGTGGCTGACGCTGGCGCGCGACAACGCCGCGCCGGATGAGACCTGGATCCAGGAAAGCTACAACCGGGCCATCAGCAAGGCCTCCGAAGACGACCGCGCCATGGCGCTGCAGATGCTCGAGCACTGGGTGCAGGGCAAGCGGGACTGAGTTCTTTGCTTCCCGGCCGCGGTTGGCGACTACGCCGCCTCGAGATCGAGATCCACCCAGACCGGCACATGGTCGGACGGCTTTTCCCAAGCCCGCACATACTTGTCGATGCCGACATCGACCAGCCGGTCGCTGGCCTGTGGCGACAGCAGCAGGTGGTCAATGCGGATGCCCCAGTTCTTCTGCCAGGCGCCCGCCTGGTAATCCCAGAACGTGTACTGCCCGGGTTCGTCGGTGACGGCGCGCAGCGCGTCGGTCATGCCCAGCCCCAGCAGCGCCTGAAAACTCTCGCGGGTCTGCGGCTTGAACAGCGCGTCATTGGCCCAGGCGGCGGGATTGTGGACGTCGGCCGCAGCTGGAATCACGTTGAAGTCGCCGGCCAGGATCAGCGGCTCCTCGGTCTTTAGCCGTAACCTCGTGAATTCGTGCAGCCGCGACATCCATTTGAGCTTGTAGGGATACTTCTCGGTATCCACCGGATTGCCGTTCGGCAGATACAGACAGGCGACCCGCACCACGCCGGATTTCAGCGACACCACGCCTTCGATGAAGCGCGCATGCAGGTCATCGTCGTCGCCGGGCAGCCGTGGCGTGGCCTCCTCGAGCGGGTATTTCGACAGCAAAGCGACGCCGTTGAAGGTCTTCTGGCCGTGGGTGATGACATTGTAGCCGAGCGCCTCGATCGCCTCGCGCGGAAACGCTTCGTCGACGCATTTGATCTCCTGCAGGCAGACAATGTCCGGCGCGCAGTCGCGCAGCCAGGTCAACAGATGGTCAAGCCGCTGCCGGACCGAGTTCACGTTCCAAGTGGCGATGCGCATGCGTTGTTCCTGCCGAGACCTGATTCAAACCGATGTCGTTATAGCGACTTGCACCGCCGCTGCCATCGGCCGGCTGGGAGCGCTCGGGCTACGGCTCGGTGCAGGCGATGGCGCGAAAGCGATGGTCCGGCCGAGAGCCCGTTACCGGTAATAATGATGGCGAAATCTTGTTGGCGTGCATACCATGCCTCACCCGGCCGTGATAGGCTGGGACAAAGCGCATAAGTCGCTGTCAGGGCTGGAATAAGGACGGTCCGAGTTTCCGGTTCTGTTGACGTGGGATGTGATGAAGAAACGTACACCGATTGTCTTGATCCTTGTTGTGGGCGCAGCTTCTGCCGCTGCCTATCTGACGCGTGCATCGTGGAACGGCAGCAATGCCAGTGCCCAGGCTCCGCCGCGCGTGCGGGTGGTGGCCGTCGAACTCGCCAAGGCCGAGCGCAAGCCGGTCCCGGTCGAGGTCGATTCGATTGGCATGGTGACGCCGATCTCCAGCGTGGCGCTGAAATCCCGCGTCGAGACCACCATTATTTCTGTGCATTTCGAGGACGGCGCCAAGGTGAAGGAGGGCGACCTGCTGTTCACCCTCGATGCCCGCCAGATCGACGCCCAGATCGAGCAAGCCGAAGGTACGCTGGCCAAGGACCGCGCCCAGCTCGCCGGCGCGGAGCGCGACCTCAAGCGCTACAGCGACCTGATTGGCAAGGGCGCCACCACCCAGGTCAATGTCGATAACGCCAAGACCCAGTCCGATATTCTCACCGGGACCATCCAGGCCGACCAGTCTGCGCTCGACAATCTCAAGGTCCAGAAGAGCTTCACCCTGATCCGCGCGCCGTTCGCCGGCCGCATCAGCCAGGCCAACGTCAAGGTCGGCAATTTCGTGCGCCCGGCCGATCTCACGCCGCTGGCGACCATCAACCAGATGGCGCCGGTCTATGTCTCCTTCGCGATCCCGCAGCGTGTGCTCGGCGATCTCCGCGAAGCGATGGCGGCGGGTTCGACCAAGGTGATCGCGACCATCCCCAACAGCGGCCGCTCGGAAGACGGCAAGGTCGCCATGCTGGAGAATACGGTGGATTCGACTACCGGCATGGTCACCGTGCGCGGCATCATGAACAATCCCTCGGAGACCCTGTGGCCGGGCACTCTGGTGCAGACCAAGCTGATTGTGCGCACCGAGGATGGCGTCGTGGTGCCGACCGTCGCCGTACAGCGCAGCCAGACCGGCAATTTCGTCTTCACGGTAAAGGATGGCACAGCCCATGTGCAGCCGGTCGAAGTGAGCCGGACGTTTCAGGGAATTTCAGTCGTCACATCCGGCCTGAGTGGCAATGAGGATGTGGTTGTCGACGGCCAATTGCTGCTGATGCAAGGTACGCGGGTTGAAGCCCGGGTGCGCAAGGCCGGGGCATAAACCATGACCCTCTCGGAGCTCTGCATCCGCCGCCCCGTGATGACGACGCTCATCATGGCGACGATCGTCGCGTTTGGCATTTTCGGTTTCCGGCTGCTGCCCGTGTCGGCGCTGCCGAAGGTGGACTTCCCGACCATTGCGGTGACGGCGACGCTGCCGGGCGCCAGCTCCGATACGATGGCGGCCTCGGTCGCCGGCGTCATCGAGCGCCAGTTGTCGACCATCGCCGGCATCTCCTCGATGTCGTCGAGCTCGTCGCAGGGCATCAGCTCGATCACGATCCAGTTCGACCTCAACCGCAACATCGATGCCGCAGCGCTCGACGTGCAGACCGCGCTGACCATTGCGCAGCGCCGGTTGCCGATCGAAATGACGATCCCGCCGAGCTTCCGCAAAGTGAACCCCGGCGATTTCCCGGTATTGTTCATTGCCCTTACTTCCTCGACCCTTCCGCTCTCTGCCGTTAACGAATTCGGCGACATCACTATCGGGCAGGCGCTGTCGCAGATTCCCGGCGTGGCGCAGGTGCTGATCTACGGCACGCAGAAATTCGCCATTCGTGTTCAGGCCGATCCGGAAGCCGCCGCAGCCCGCGGACTGTCGCTGGAAGATATCCGCACCGCGGTGTCGCGCGCCAATTCATCGACGCCGGTCGGCACGCTGAATGGACCGAAGCAGGATATTTCGCTGCAGGCGTCTGGCCAGATGTCGAAAGCTGCCGATTACGATCAGATTGTCGTTGCCTGGCGTAACGGTTCCCCGGTCAAGCTCAACGAAGTCGCCAAGATCTATGACGCCGTCGAGAACGACAAGGTTGCGACCTGGCTGAACGGCGAGCGCGCCATTGTGCTTGCGATTCAGAAGCAGCCCGACGCCAACACCGTCGCCGTGGTTGATGGCGTTCGCGCCAGGCTGCCGTCGCTGCGCGCGCAGTTGCCGCCGTCGATCGAAGTCAAAACCATGATGGACCGCTCGGTCTCGGTGCGCGAAGCCGTCGCTGACGTGGAGGAGACGCTGCTGATCGCCGTCGGGCTGGTGATCATCGTGATCTTCCTGTTCCTGCGCTCGGCCTCCGCGACCTTCATTCCGGCGCTGGCTGTTCCGATCTCGCTGCTCGGCACCTGTGCCGTCATGTACATGATGGATTACTCCATCAACAACATGACGCTGCTGGCGCTGACGCTGTCGGTCGGCTTCGTGGTCGATGACGCCATCGTCATGCTGGAGAACATTGTCCGGCACATCGAACTCGGCATGAAGCCGTTCGACGCGGCGCTGAAGGGCGCGCGTGAAATCAGCTTCACCATCGTGTCGATCACCTTCTCGCTGATCGCGGTGTTCATCCCCGTGCTGCTGATGGGCGGTATTGTCGGCCGCGTGTTCCGTGAATTCGCGGTCACGATCGCTGTCGCCATCATCGTGTCGGGCTTCGTCTCGCTGACGCTGACGCCGATGCTGTGCGCCCGCGTGCTGAAGGCACATGATCCCGAGCACAAGGAAAATTTCGTTCTGCGCGCCTTCGAGCGGATGTTCTCCGCATGGCTGCGTGGTTACGAATGGGCGCTCGATCATGTGCTGGCGCACAAGGCGCTGATGCTGGTGGTGACGCTGGCGACGCTCGGCGGCACCGTCTATCTCTACATGGTCGTGCCGAAGGGTTTCTTCCCGCAGGAAGACACCGGCTTTCTAAGCGGCACCACCGAGGCCGCCACCGATACGTCATTCGAGGCCATGTCGGCGCGGCAGCAGGCGTTGGCTGCATTGCTGAAAACCGATCCTGCCGTCGAGTATATCAACAGCACGGTGGGTTCCGGCGGTCCGAACGCGACCGCGAATTATGGGCGGCTGTTCGTGGCGCTGAAGCCGGCAAAGGAGCGTGATCCCGCGCAGGTAGTGATCGCGCGGTTGCGCCAGAAATCGCTGGCGATCCCGGGGCTGCAGGCCTTCTTCCAGAGCATCCAGAACCTGAACGTCGGCGGCCGTCCGTCGAAGAGCCAGTATCAGTACGTCCTGCAAGGCAGCGACACCGAGACGCTGTATCGCGTGTCGCCCGAGATGCGTGACCGCATCGCCAAGGTGCCGGGCCTGCTCGATGTGACGACGGATCTCTACATCAAGAACCCGCAGATGACGGTCGACATCGACCGCGAAAAGGCCGCGGTCTACGGCGTCACTGTCGATCAGGTCCGCAACCAGCTCTACAATGCGTTCGGTGCGCGGCAGGTCGGCACCATCTACATGCCGACCAACGACTACCAGATCATCCTGGAGGCGCAGCCGCAGTTCCGGATCGATCCGTCGGATATCGACCGGCTCTATATGAAGACCGGTAACAACCAGACCATCCCGCTCAGTGCAGTCGCGCGTCTGGTGCCGACGGTCGGGCCGCTGCAGATCAACCATCAAGGCCAGCAGCCCGCTGTGACGATCTCGTTCAACCTGGTGCCTGGCTATTCGCTGGGTTACGCGGTCGATGAGATTACAAAGATCGAGTCTGATGCGAAGCTGCCGGTGACCATCGCCACAGGCTTCTCCGGCACCGCGCAGGTGTTCCAGGAATCGTTGCGCGGGCAGGGTGTGCTGATCCTCGCCGCGGTGTTCGCCGCCTTCGTCATCCTCGGCATTCTCTACGAGAGCTTCATCCATCCGATCACCATCATCTCGGGTCTGCCGTCGGCCGGTATCGGCGCGATCCTGACCTTGATGCTGTTCAACATGGAGCTGTCCGTGATCGCGATGATCGGCATCGTGATGCTGGTCGGCATCGTCAAGAAGAACGCCATCATGATGGTGGACTTCGCGCTGGAGCGCCGCCGCGTCGGATTGAGCGCCGAACACGCCATTCGCGAGGCAGCCCTGCTGCGGTTCCGTCCGATCATGATGACCACTTTCGCGGCGATCTTCGGCACGCTACCGATCGCGATCGGCGCCGGCGCCGGTGCCGAGCTGCGTCAGCCGCTCGGGGTCGCCGTGGTCGGGGGTCTCTGCGTGTCGCAGCTGCTGACGCTGTTCATCACCCCGGTGATCTATATCTATCTCGACCGCATCGACCGCCGCCTGAAGCGCCGCCTCGAGCCGCAGGCCGACGAGGTCGAGAATGTCGAGCGGCCGCACGTGGTCGCGGCGGAGTAATGGCGCGAAGCTGAAGATGAGATCTCGCCGCGGGCGTCTTGCCATCCTGATCGCAGCGAGCCTGCTCGCGGCGCTGGGCCATGCGGCTCAGGCCGACGAACCGATCGAAATCTTCGACGCGCACCTGCACTACAATTGGGAACCAAAACCATTCTACCAGCTCGACGAGGTGCTGGCGCTTTTCAAAAAGCATCGCGTCACCGGCATCCTTGCGACCAGCCGTCCCAATACCGGCACCCATGCGCTGGTCGATGCCAAAGCGGATGGGCTGCAGGTGGTGCCGTTCCTCCGTCCGTACCGCGTCCGCGCCGATATCAACAGCTGGTTCAGCGATCCCGCCATCTTCGATCTCGTGCAGGACGAATTCAAACGCGGCTATTACCGCGGCATCGGCGAGTTTCATCTGTCGGGCAAGTCGGCGGAGAACGCGTGGGTGAAGAAGACCGTCGACTTCGCGGTGGCCCACGATCTCTATCTGCATGCCCATGCCGACGACGAGGCCGTCGAAATCCTGATGCGGCACAATCCGAGGGCGCGCATCATCTGGGCGCATACCGGCTTCGGTCTGCCGACCGGCCGCGTCGCGGCGATGCTTTCAAAATACCCGAAGCTGTGGGGCGAGTTGTCCTATCGCAGCGGTATCACCGATGGCTCCGGCAGACTGACGCCGGAATGGCGGGCGTTATTCGAACGCTACCCTGACAGGTTCCTGCTCGGTTCTGACACCTGGGTACCTGAACGCTGGGCCGCTTACGGCGATATCATGGCCGGCTATCGCGCCTGGCTGGCACAGCTTCCACCTGACGTCGCCCGGCAGATCGCCCATGGCAATGCGAGGGCGCTGTTCGCAAAGCCGTAGCGCCGGCTGATGCGTATTATTACGGGGCGCCAAATTAACGCCGTCGAAGCGCCGCGGACTGTTCCCTTGTGCGGCACAGAGGTCTCGGGGAGCATGGAACGGTCCGGTAATTTGGCGATCGGCAAGGCAGCCGCAGGCGTCGGGCCGTCGGTCGCGCCGGTTGACTGGCTCGGCGGCATTTTTGCCCGAGCCCGGTTTGAACCGGGCGACGTCAGCGAGCGCGAAATGCGGCGTATCCGCGCCAAGCAGATCGACGCGATAACGCGCCTCGTCCCGATCACCATGACCATCAATCTTTTCAATGTCGCGATTGTCCTGTTCGTTTTCTGGAACAGCGGTTCGAACATCTTTCTCGGCGCATGGGGGCTGACCATCGCTTCCGCTGCGGCATTGGCGATGCGGTCGTGGGCGCGGTCGCGCAAACGCGTGCCCAACGAAGCGTCGCGGAACGCCATCAGGCGGCTGACCATTCAATCATTTATCCTGGCGTTGGCCTGGGGAGCGATGGCGGTGGTGCTGCTTCCCGCGATCGGGCCGACGCATCAATTGATCGTGGCGTGCCTGATGGCGGGAATGATCTCCGCCGGCGGGTTCACGCTCTCCACGGTGCCCAGCGCAGGGCTGGCATACACCTGGACAATGGCTTCCGCCTCCGCGTTGGCCCTGGTGCTTTGCCGGGTCGATGCCTATCTCGTCACAGCGGTTTTTCTGCTGATCTACGCCGTCTTTATCTCCCGCAACCTGATCTCCAACGGCAAACTGTTCTTCGACAATTTGCGGGCGCAGTTGCAACTCGAACGTCAGACCGAGACGATCTCGCTGCTGCTCAAGGAATTTCAGGAGAACGCCAGCGACTGGCTTTGGCAGACCGACGCAGAGGGGCGGTTGATCCACGTTCCGGAGCGGTTCGTCGAAGTGGCGCAAACCCCACGTCGGTTGCTGCAGGGGGCTTGCTTCGCCAGCGCGCTGGAACAGCTTTGCCCCTCGGATGGGCCAAATGTGGCAGCCATTGCCACGTTGATGAAAAACCGCGAACCGCTGCACGAAATCATCGTTCACGTCGTCGCCGGCGGTCAGCCCCGTCTCTGGGCGCTGACGGCAAAGCCGACGCTCGATCACAACGGCAATTTCGCCGGCTATCGCGGTGTCGGCCACGACGTCACCGAACGCTGGCGAGCGGAGCAGGCCGAGGCGGAAAACAAGGCGAAGTCGGGCTTCCTTGCCATGATGAGTCACGAGATCCGCACGCCGATGAACGGTGTGCTCGGTTTGGCAAGCATGCTGCTGGAAACGAGGCTCGATCCGGAGCAACACCACGCGGTGGCTACCATCCAGGAATCCGGCGAACATCTGCAGCGCATCCTCAACGACATTCTCGACCTGTCGAGGCTCGAAGCCGGCCGATTTGAGTTCGAGACCATCGATTTTTCGCCGGCCGCATTGGTCGACGCCGTCGCCGCGATCATCGGCGCGAGCGCCAAAAGCAAGGGACTGACCGTCAAAGTCGAAATCGATCCGGAGCTACCGTCCGCCCTGAGCGGAGACGTCGCGCGAATCCGTCAGGTCCTGCTCAATCTCGCCTCCAACGCCGTGAAGTTCACCGAGCGCGGCGGCGTGACGATCGGGGTTGCCTGCACGTCGCGAGAGGGCCGCGCCGCTATGGTGGAATGGAGCGTCTCCGACAGCGGCATCGGCATTCCGCCGGATCGTGTCGACCGGCTGTTCACGGATTTTGCCCAGGCCGACGTTTCGATCAACCGCCGCTTCGGCGGCACCGGCCTTGGTCTGGCCATCAGTCGGCGCATCGTCGAGCAAATGGGCGGGACGATCGCTGTGGTTTCCCGGGCAGGCCAGGGAGCCACTTTCCGATTCAGCCTGACGCTGCCCTCGAGCGACAAGGTGGTGCTGGAACAACGCACGGATCGCGTCGGCGCCGCAGACCTGAAAGCCCGCATCGCGGCGCTGGGCCGTCCGTTGCGTGTGCTGGTCGCGGAGGATGACGCCACCAACCGGTTGGTGGTGGTGAAGATGCTGCAGGAGTTCACGGTCGAGATACGGATTGCGACCGATGGTGTGCAGGCGGTGCAGGCTGTCCCGGAGGCCGACTTCGACCTCGTGCTGATGGATGTGCGGATGCCGGAGATGGATGGTCTCGCCGCGACAAGGGCGATCCGCGACCTTGGCGGCCGCTGCGCGACGCTGCCGATCATAGCCCTGACCGCGAACGCCTTCGCGGAAGATATCAACCTGTGCCGGGATGCCGGAATGTCCGACTTTCTGGCCAAACCGCTGCGCAAGCCGGCGCTGATCGCCGCGGTATTGCGGGCCATCGGCGGCGCGCCGATCGCTGCTGCGGACTTGCCGGCGGAGCCTGCTTCAACCTTTGTGCCTGCGCCGCTCGACCGGACCACACTGGTCCACCTCACCGCCGCGATCGGTGAAGATGGGGTGCGGCAGACCTTTGCGGTGTTCGCGCGCGAGACCGAGGCGCGGCTGGCGATGTTCGGCCTGTTCACCGAAGGCAACGACCGCAACCTGCTCGAGATCGAAGCCCATGCGCTCAAAGGATCGGCCAGGACGCTCGGCGCCAGCGAAATATCCGATATCGCGAGCTTGATCGAACGCCGGGCGGCGGCCATCGGCGCCGGCGAGTTGCTGGACGCCGTCGCGCGTCTGGAGATAGCCTATCGCAGCATGCGCCGCGAGTTCGAGGCCGACCTCGTGCAGATCGCTTAGGGATATTCACTGCGTAGGGTGGGCAAAGGCGCGCTCTTCGCGCCGTGCCCACCAAATAATTCATCGCATGAAGATGGTGGGCACGGCGCAAGTGCGCCTTTGCCCACCCTACGGTCTCATATCGAAAAACTCGTCCCGCAGCCGCAGGACGCCGTCGCGTTGGGGTTGACCACCCGGAACGAGGCGCCGATCAGATCGTCGACGAAATCGACTTCCGAGCCGGCCAGGAACGGCACCGAGGCCGGATCGACCAGCACCACGGCGCTGTCGCGCGCGATCACCAAATCGTCTTCGGCCTGCGCCCGCTCGACGTCGAATTTGTACTGGAAGCCCGAGCAGCCGCCGCCCTCGACGCTGATGCGCAGCATGGCGCCGTCGCCCTCGGTCTTGAGAATCTCCCCAATGCGGCGGGCCGCCCGCTCGCTGATGGTGACGGCTGTCATTGCGGCTGTCGTCATGAGAGCTCTCCGTCTCGCCGCCAACCCCAAATTATTTGGTATCCGGCGCTCCCCATAGTTAAGTGCGCAAGCCCGTGGAATCAATTGGATAAGGATTAAAACACCGTGTCGGTCGGAATGGCAGCCCCTCGCGCGATCTATGCCTGCGACCCTGAACGCAGCCGCGGGCGGCTGTTCCAGGAGCCGCCGAGCAAGACCCGAAGCCCGTTCCGCCGGGATTGCGACCGGGTGATCCATTCCACCGCCTTTCGACGCCTGAAGCACAAAACCCAGGTCTTCGTGTTCCACGAAGGCGATCACTACCGCACCCGGCTGACCCACAGCCTGGAAGTGGCGCAGATCGCCCGCGCGCTGGCCCGGCAACTCGGCCTCGACGAGGATCTGACGGAAGCGCTGGCGCTGGCCCATGACCTCGGCCATCCCCCGTTCGGGCACGCCGGCGAGCGGGCGCTGGATGCCTGCCTGCAGGCCCATGGCGGCTTCGACCACAACGCGCAAACCCTACGCGTCGTCACCTCGCTGGAGCATCGCTATCCCGAGTTCGATGGGCTCAACCTGACCTGGGAGGCGCTGGAAGGCATCGTCAAACACAACGGGCCGCTGACCGAACCCAGCGGGGCGGCGGCGGGGCGTTATCGTGGCCATGGCATTCCCGCCGGAATCTCCGACTACATGGCGACATTCGATCTGGAACTGTGGAGTTTTGCGTCGCTGGAAGCGCAAGTGGCGGCGATCGCCGACGATATTGCCTATGACGCCCACGATATCGACGA